>JAQSXQ010000350.1 GCA_029256565.1 Mycobacterium sp. | reverse complement strand
TGGGGAGCGGGTACTGGCATGGCGCCAATCGTAGGGACCAATAGAGTGCACCCATGAGCAGCCCCGACCCGGGCTCGCCGACTCCCGGGCGGTCACGCATTGCGGCGTGGGCTCTCTGGGACTGCGGCGCCACCGGTGTGAACGCGATCGTCGTCACCTTCGTGTTCTCCGTGTACCTCACCGGGCAGGTCGGCGAGGGCATCGGCGGGTCGACGACGCCGGCGGAGTGGCTGGGCCGGGCGCTGACGATCTCCGGGTTGGTGGTCGCGGTGCTGGCGCCGGCGACGGGCATCTGGGTCGACGCGGTTCATCGCAGACGCCGGGTGCTGGCCGCGCTGACGGGTGCGGCGATCGTGCTGACGGCGTCGTTGAGCATGATCCGCGACGACCCCTCCTACCTGTGGGCCGGCTTGGCGCTGTTGGCCTGCACCGCCGCATGCAGTGACCTGGCGACGGTGCCCTACAACGCGATGCTCGGCGAGCTGTCCACACCCGCGACGTCGGGCAGGGTCTCCGGATTCGGTTCGGCAGCAGGCTATTTCGGGAGCGTTGCGCTCCTGCTTATGGTCTACCTCGGGTTGATCGCCGGTGAGGGCGACACGCGCGGGCTGCTCGGGATCTCCGCCGCCGACGGCTGGCCGGTGCGGTTGGCGATGCTGTTGACCGCCGCGTGGTTCGCCCTGTTCGCGCTGCCACTGCTGCTGACCCGGCGCACCGAGACGCCGCTGCAGAGCGGTCCCAAGATCACCTTCCTCGGCGCCTACCGCCGGTTGTGGGCAGAACTGTCCGACCAGTGGCGGCGCGATCACAACATCGTCTACTACCTGGTCGCGAGCGCCATCTTTCGCGACGGACTCACCGGGATCTTCACGTTCGGCGCGGTTCTCGGCGTCACGGTGTACGGGCTGTCACAGGCCGACGTGCTGCTGTTCGGCGTGTGCGCGTGCGTCGTCGCCGCGGTGGGGGCGGTGCTGGGAGGGTTGCTCGACGACCGGGTCGGTTCGAAGCCGGTGATCGTCGGGTCGCTGGCGTCGATGGTGGTCGTGGCCGCGGTGCTGATGACCCTCGACGGTCCGACCGGATTTTGGACGTGTGGTCTGCTGCTGTGTCTGTTCGTGGGGCCGACCCAGTCGTCGGCGCGCACGCAGATGCTGCGCCTGACTCCGGAGGGCAAGGAGGGGGCCGCGTTCGGCCTCTACACCACGACGGGGCGTGCCGCGGCACCGCTGGCGCCGTGGTTCTTCGCGACGTTCATCGCGGTGTTCGGCACCGATCGCGCCGGAATGGGCGGACTGCTCACCGTGCTGGCGCTCGGTCTGGTGGCGATGCTGCTGGTGCGAACGCCTACGTCACACCGGACTGCACACAGTGAGGCCTGACCCCGTGCGCTGCTGAATTGGCGTGCCGTTCACCGAGATCGAGCAGCTGATGTCCCGGCCCACGTTGATGATGCTGACGCTGGCGGACTGCCGTGCCGGGGCGCTGAGTCGAACTTCCTTGCTCCACGGCAACACCACGTTGAACTCGGTCTGGAACATGCCGCCGCTGTCGATGTAGGTGATGTTGATGGCGCGTCCCTCGCCCGCCACGTCGTACAGAACGGTCTCGGTCGTTCCCGGCGTGACCGATTCGCCGGGCGCCGTGGACGTCGCGGGCGGGGGGATCGGCAGCGGGGTGGGCGACGCGGTCGTCGTCGGGGTGCGCGTCGTGGTCCGGGGCGCGGTGCTGAACGACGGCTCGGTCGGACCGTTCGGCGGCGCGACGACGGTTTCCTGCTGGGAACTGTTGACGATCACCAGCGCGATGAGGAGACCGACCACGATGACGACCGACAGTGCGGCCAACGCCCACAGCCACATCCCGCGGCCGGGTCCGCCGTCGCCTGGATCGCCGGGCGGCACCTCCGGCTGCATCCCGAACTGCTCGGTGGGCGGCGGCTGGTAGGCGTACGGGGAGTAGGGCGGCAGGTTCTGGGTGTGTCCCTGCGGTGGTGGGGCCTGGTACGGGTTGGGGTACGACGGCCCGTACGGGGCTTGGTTGGCGTACGCCGGGTCGCTGTAACCGGGGTGGCCGTACGGCAACGGCTGCGTCGGCTCCGGCCCGTCGCGTCGTCCTGGATCGGTCATTCCCACCTCATGTGCTGAAGGGTACCCGCGCCTCACCGGGCCTGGCAGCGACGCGAACCGCGGTGCTTACAGCGTTTAACAAATTTTTCGCGAGGGTAAACCAAGATCACGCGCCACGGCGGCGCGCAGGAGTGGAGGCCCCTCATGCGGATTCTCAGCGTCATCGTTGTCATCTGGCTGTTGATCGGCGTGGTCGCCACGTTCCAACGCGGCTACTTCGAGTCCTCGGCGAACAACTGCGGCACTGCGGGCACCATCGCGCTGACGGTGGTGGCAGGCCCCCTGAACTACGCGGGCGTCAACCCGAAGGTGACCGACTGCAAGCTCCCCGAGCCCAGTCAGTGATCGACGCGTCTCGAAGCAAGTGATCGTGATTGGAAGGGGCTCATCGTGATCGCACTCGGAGTCGTCCTACTGGTACTCGGACTGATCTTCTCGGTTCCGATCTTGACCTACATCGGAGTCGTCGCGCTGGTGATCGGCGCGGTGTTCTGGATCCTCGGAGCAGTCGGCCACGCGGTGGGTGGCCGCCGAGTCTGGTACTAGTTCCGACCACGCGACGTCAACGCCGCCACGGTCATCGCTCGCAACACCGCGCGCGACGACCGTGGCGGCGTCGTCTGTCTGATGGCGTGCGGCGTGGAGTTGAGTAGTCCGAAGCCGGCGTGAGCCATGAGTCTGGCGTCGTCCTCGTCGAGTTCGCCGTCGAGACGTCGGAGCACGTCGACCCAGATCTCGACGTACTGACGCTGCGCCTTGCGCACCTGGCGTTTGGCCGGGGCGGGCAGGTGCCCCAGGTCGCGGTCCTGGATGCGGATGAGGTCTGACTCGCCGAAGGCGAAGTCGAGGTGGAAGTCGATCAGCCCGTCGAGGGCCGTCGCGGCATCGGGGGCGTTCCGCACGACGTTCGTGCCGCCGTCGAGCAGTCGGGTGCTGATCCCGACGAGGATCTCGACGAGCAGTCCCTCCTTGTTGGAGAAGTGCCGGTAGATCGCCGGTCCGCTCACGCCGGCGGCGGCGCCGATGTCCTCGATCCGAACCGACAGATACCCGCGCTCGGCGATCAGGCGCTCGGCCGCGGCGATGATCTGGCTGCGCCGATCGGACTTGGCTCTGCTGCGGGAGGTTTCACCGGCCCCTGCCGAGGAGGCGCGCGCACTGGTCGTCACATCGTCTCCTCGAAGGCGGTAGACATTTGGGTTAATCGTCACTAACATCCTACGAGTTAGTCACCATTAACTCAACTGAAGTGGGTGCCCCGATGGCGACGCGGGTTTCGCATCGCGAGCAACACCTCGTTCTCGTCGAGCAATTGCAGACCAAGCTCACCGCCGCCGCGCGCGGCGGGTCGGAGCGGTCCAGGGAACGGCACGTGAGCCGCGGCAAGCTGTTGCCGCGTGACCGGGTCGACGGCCTCCTCGACCCGGGTTCGCCGTTCCTCGAGATCTCCCCGTTGGCCGCCGACGGCATGTACGACGACGAATGTCCCGGCGCCGGAATGATCGCGGGCATCGGGCGGGTCTCCGGACGCGAGTGCATGATCGTCGCCAACGACGCGACCGTCAAAGGCGGCACCTACTACCCGATCACGGTCAAGAAGCACCTGCGGGCACAGGAGATCGCCGGCCAGAACCGGCTGCCGTGCGTCTATCTCGTCGACTCCGGTGGTGCCTTCCTGCCCCGGCAGGACGAGGTGTTCCCCGACCGCGATCACTTCGGACGCATCTTCTTCAATCAGGCCAACCTGAGCGC
>JAQSXQ010000349.1 GCA_029256565.1 Mycobacterium sp. | reverse complement strand
CGGTCTGACGCGTGCCGCCCTGGAGTCGATCGCGGAGAACACCTCCGACGCGGCGGTGGCGCCCCTGCTGTGGGGGATGGTGGCAGGTGCACCGGGACTACTCGCGTACCGGGCGGCCAACACGCTCGACGCAATGGTCGGCTACCGATCAGCGCGCTACGAGCGCTTCGGCTGGGCCGCAGCGCGTTTCGACGACGTGCTCAACTACCTGCCTGCACGGCTGTCCGGATTGCTGGTGGCGGCCTGCGCCATGACGGTCGACGGGTCGGCGAGCGCCGCGCTCGATGCGTGGCGCCGCGACGCCCGCAGGCATCCCAGCCCGAACGCCGGCGTGGTCGAGGCGTCGTTCGCCGGCGCCCTCGGGGTGCGGCTGGGCGGGCCGACGCAGTACGCCCACCGGCTCGAGATCCGTCCAACGCTCGGCGACGGACGGACGCCGTCGGTGCCGGATCTGGGCCGCGCGGTTCGCCTTTCGCGCGCGGTTCAGGTGGGCGCCGCCGCCGTGTGCACGGCGGGCGCCCTCGGGCTCAGCGGCGTCGGCCGTACCGGTCGGCGAGCTTCTGATCGGGTGTGAGGGGCGCGGGTTCCTCGGCCCCGGTCGAAACCGGCTGCGCGGCGGCCTTCTCCCTGCGGCGCTGCTTGTACTCGGCGATCACGAAGTACCCCACGCCGATTGGGGCGATGATGCCGAACGCGATCCACTGAATGCCGTAGGACAGGAACGGGCCAGAGTCGAGGTGCGGTAGCGGTATGACGCCGAGGCCACCGGGCTGGTCCTCGACCAGCTGCAGGTACGAACCCGCGACGGGGATGCCGGTGATGCCGCCGATCTGCCCGGTGTTGATGGAGTACACCTGCAGCGCGCCGTCTTGGCGGAACGGCTCCCTGCCGCTGGCGAGCATCTCGGAGTCCCGCAGACGAGCGGTGATCGTGACCGTGTCCGAGGGCACGGGATCGATCTCGGGCACCTTGTTGCCGTCGATCGGTTTGACGAAGCCACGGTCGACTAGGACGGTCGGTCCACCCTGGACGGCGAACGGCACCAGGACCTCGAAGGCGGGCTCGCCGTCGATCGACCGGAGCCGGGCCAATACCTGTCCCTGGGGTAGGTAGGTCCCGGTCGCAGTCACCCGCTTCCAGGTGTCGTCATTCGCCGACGAGTCCTGGCGCGGCAGGACCGTCGTCACGGGCACCGGTTCGGCGCTCAGGGACGCCGAGATCTGGGCGTTCTCCCGGGTGGTCTTCGTGTTCTTGCCCAGCTGCCACGGGGCGAGCACGGTGAAGCAGAGGTAGGCGAAGCCGATGACGACGACGTAGAGGGCGAGCCATTGGGGGCGCAAGAGGAAGGCGAGGCGGCGGGCAGGAGCGAAGCGACCCGGGGCGTTGGTCGGGCGCATCAGCTGGCAGCCTCTCGGCCGGCGAGTCGATCGTCGACCCAGTCGTGCAGACCGGGCAGCGACGTCTCGATGACGTCGAACACGTCCTCGAAGTCGGTGCGGGTCCCGTAGTAGGGGTCTTCGACGTCGAGCGCGTGCGCCCCCGAACGCGGGTCGAACGACCGCAGCATGCGCAGCCGTTCCGGTGGGACGCCCTGATCGCGCAGGATCCGCACGTGGTTGCGCCCCATGGCGACCACCAGGTCGGCGCCGAGGTGGTCGTCGTCGAGCTGCGCGGCGCGGTGGAAGGTGGGGTAGCCGCGGTCGGCCAGCACGTCGGTGGCACGCGCGTCGGCGCCGTCACCCGCGTGCCAGCCACCCGTGCCCGCACTCGTCACCCGTACCACCTCGGCGAGCCCGCGCTCGGAGATCTGGTGGGCGAACATCTTCTCGGCCATCGGCGAGCGGCAGATGTTGCCCGAGCAGACGAACGTGACGTGGAGTGCTGGCGCGATCTCAGACACCCAGCACCTCCCGCAGGTCGTCGATGGTCGACACGTGCCCGGCGGCCCGAACCGCTCCGGGATCGTCGAAGTCCCTCGCACCGTATCCCCAGCCGACGACGACGGTGTCGATGCCGTGTGCGGCCGCGCCCAGCACGTCGTGGTCCCGGTCGCCCACCATGAGGACGTCAGCGGGCAGCGGCCCCAACTGGGCCAGGGCATGCGCCACCACGTCGGCCTTCGAGGACCGCACGCCGTCCACGCTGGCTCCCGCGACCACCTCGAAGTGACCGTCGAGACCGAAGTGTTCGACGATGCGCTGCGCCATCGGCTCGGACTTCGAGGTGGCGACGGCCAGCCGCACGCCCTTGGCCCGCAGGTCCGCCAGCAGCTCGGGGATCCCGTCGTACACCGCGTTCATCGACCAGCCGCGCGTCGTGTAGTCGGCCCGATAGGCGGCGATCGCCTCGGCGGCTCGTTCCCCGAGTCCCATCCCCGACAGCGTCACGTGCATCGGCGGGCCCACGACCAGCGACGCGAGGTCTCCGTCGGGCACGGCCGCGCCGATCCGAGCCAGGGCATGGCGAAAGCTCGACACGATGCCGCTGGCCGAATCGGTCAGCGTGCCGTCGAGGTCGAAGATCACCAACTGGGCGCTCACGCCTCCATTGTCGCCGACTACTGTCGTGCTGTGGCAAGGCAGATCCGTTCGGCGGCGCGGTACCACGGTGACGAGGCCTCCGGCCCCGGCATGCTGGACTTCGCCGTCAACGTGCGTGCCGACGCGCCACCGGCCTGGTTGACCGACCGTCTGCGGGCCAGGATGGGCGACCTCGGGCGGTATCCCGGCGCCGACGACGTGGCCCGCGCCACGTCCGCCGTCGCGCAGCGCCATGGCCGCGACGTCGCCGAGGTGGCACTGCTGGCCGGTGGTGCCGAGGGGTTCGCCCTGCTGCCCAACCTGCAGCCGACCCTGGCCGCGCTGGTGGCGCCGTCGTTCACCGAGCCGGAGGCCGCGCTCGCCGCGGCGGGCGTGCCGCTCGAGCACGTGGTGCTCGAGCGCCCCTTCACCCTGGACGGCGCGGCCGTGCCCGAGGATGCCGACCTCGTCGTCGTGGGCAACCCCACCAACCCCACGTCGGTGCTGCACACCCGCGATCAACTTCTCGCCCTGCGCAGGCCGGGTCGCATCCTCGTCGTCGACGAGGCCTTCGCCGACGCGATTCCCGGCGAGCCCGAGTCGTTGGCGGGGTTCGCCTCGCCCGACGTCGTCGTGTTGCGAAGCCTGACCAAGACGTGGTCGCTCGCGGGACTGCGCGTCGGCTATGCGTTGGGGCATCCCGACGTGCTGGCGAGATTGACTGCCACCCGGCCGCATTGGCCGCTGGGGACCCTGCAGCTCGAGGCCATCGCGGCGTGCAGCAGTGCCGCGGCCGTCGCCGAGGCGAACGCCGGTGCGATCGCGTTGGCCGGGCTGCGCGACGCCATGGTCACGGGCTTCCTCGATGCGGGCATCGACGTGGTTGCGGGCCGGGCCCCCTTCTTGATGTTCTCCGTAGGAGACGCCGAACTGGTCCGGAAGCGGTTGGACGCGCAGGGGATCGCCGTGCGCCGCTGCGACACGTTCGTCGGGGTCGACGGCCACTACCTGCGCGCTGCGGTCCGGCCGGAGTGGCCGGTGCTCCTCGGGGCGATCGTCGAGGCGATGCGATGAGCGTCCGGCTGGCCGACGTCATCGCCGTGCTCGACGATGCGTATCCGCCTGCGCTGGCGCAGGATTGGGACTCGGTCGGACTGGTATGCGGCGACCCGGACGAACTCGTGGAGTCGGTCACGATCACGGTGGACGCGACCGCCGCCGTCGTCGCCGACACCCCGGAGAGCAGCCTGCTGCTGGCACACCACCCGCTGCTGCTGCGTGGCGTCGACACCGTCTCCGCCGACACCGCCAAGGGCGCGCTGCTGCACCGCCTGATCCGTTCGGGCAGCGCGCTGTTCAC
>JAQSXQ010000348.1 GCA_029256565.1 Mycobacterium sp. | reverse complement strand
GGGGACGGTCTGCTGGTGTGGGTCGGATCGACCAGTACCCGCGGTGGCACTCCGCCGTACCTCGCGCCCTACTTCGCAGCCAAGGCGGCCGAGGACTCCATTGCGGTGAGCTACGCCGCCGAACTCGTCCGGTTCGGCATCGAGACGACGATCATCGTGCCCGGTTCGTTCACCACGGGAACCAATCACTTCGCCAACGCAGGCCAACCGACCGACACCGATACTGCGGCGGCCTACGAGGCTCGCTACGGAGGTCTCGTCGATCAGGTGACCGAGAAGCTCAACGAGTTGTCACCGTCGTCGGCGGACCCGTACGAGGTGGCACGGGCCATCCGCGAGGTCGTCGACACACCGAAGGGGCAGCGTCCCTTCCGGGTTCACATCGATCCCGCCAACGACGGCGCCGAAGAGGTCAACGGCGTCGGCGACCGCGTACGGCGCGACTTCTACGACCGCCTCGGATTGAGCGATCTGCTACGCGTGTCGCCGTGACGCCGATCCAATCGACGTCGGCACGGTGAAATCGCGGCCGCCGGGTCTGCCTCCGGTCGCCTAGACTTCAGTGGTGCTGCACCGGTGCATCGGCTCGTGAACGAGGTCTACGGCGCGAACAACGCCTACCCGGCGCTGGACGAGCATCAGGTGAGCCAGCTCGGCAGTTACGGCGTCCTTGAATCGGTCGCGGTGGGTGACCTCCTGTTCGAGCCGGGTCAATCCAACTACGACTTCTTCTATCTCGTCGGCGCGACCGTGGAGGTCGTTGGCTCGGCCCGTCTCGGCGACGACGTGACGATCGCGATCGACGGCCCCGGCAGATTCCTCGGTGAACTGAATCTGCTCACCGGGCAGGCGACCGTCCTCACCGCGCGGGTGGTGTCGGCGGGTGACGTGATCAGGGTGTCGTCGGGCCGCTTCCGTGAACTGATGGATCGCGAAGTCGCGCTGTCGGACGTCATCTTTCGTGCGTTGTTGGCGCGCCGGCAGATGATGCTCAGCGGCGCTGCGACGCAGAGTGTGCAGCTGGTCGGAAGCAGCCTGTCGAGCGACACCCTGTCGATTCGCACCTGGCTGGCACGTTCGGGCATCGCTCACACGTGGGTGGACGTCGAAGCAGGCGATGCCGACGCGCTGATGACGCTGCACGCGATCACGTCGGCGGACCTGCCTGCGCTGGTGACTCCGACGAGCACGGTGCGGTCGGCCACTGCCGAGACGGTCTCGCACGCGTTGGGCATGTCGGGTGTCGTCCACCCCGATGCGAACACGAGGGTGCGCGACGTCGTCATCGTCGGTGGTGGACCGGCAGGATTGGCGGCTGCCGTCTACGCGGCATCAGAAGGCCTCGACACGGTCCTGCTGGAGGCGACGGCAATCGGCGGCCAGGCTGCGGCGAGTTCCCGCATCGAGAACTACCTCGGGTTCCCTGCCGGCATATCAGGCGCCGACCTCACTGCGCGCGCGATGATCCAGTCGCACAAGTTCGGTGCAGAACTCCTTAGTCCCTACGGCGCCACGGCGATCGTCGTCGACGGTCCTCATCTCGGCATCGCGCTGCCCGACGGAGTCGTGATGAACGCACGCACCGTCGTGATCGCCACGGGGGCGGCCTACCGCACCCTGCCGTTGCCGAGGTGGAAGGACTTCGAGGGTGCGGGCATCTACTACGCCGCAACCAAGTTGGAGGTCGAAGCCTGCGGTGGCGAACCGGTCGCCGTACTCGGCGGTGCCAACTCCGCCGGTCAGGCCGCACTTCATCTGGCTGACAGCGGGTCTCGGGTCGACCTGATCGTGCGGGGCGCCAGCCTGCGCGCGAGCATGTCCGCCTACCTCGCAGACCGGATCGACGAACATCCCGCGATCACCCTTCGACTGGGCAGCGAGGTGACCGCCCTGCACGGCAGCACGCACCTCGAGGGAATCACGGTCACCCGTGGCGCCGACACCGCGTCGACGCCGCAGGATTGCCGCGGACTGTTCTGCTTCATCGGTGCACGTCCGGCAACGCAGTGGTGCGACGGCGTCCTGACGGACGCCAAGGGCTTCATCGTCACCGATTCGGCTCTGCCCGAGACGGTCCTGCAGGGCAGCTGGCAGACGCTGAACCGGCGACCGCTTCCGTTCGAGACGTCGCTGCCCGGGGTGTTCGCCGTTGGCGACGTCCACGCCGGCTCGATGAAGCGGGTTGCAGCCGCCGTGGGCGAGGGTGCCAGCGCCGTGCGATCCGTGCATCAGGCTCTCGCGCGGTAACGCTAGACGCGGTCGCCGAGCGTGGAGTTCAACAGCTCGTAGCGTCGTGGTGACCGGGCCTTGATGACGTAGGCGCCGATGACGCCGATGGCCAACGAGGCGAACAGCATTGCGGTGAAGGAGATCTGCAGCCAGCCGCCGCCGCCGAGTAGCACGTCCATCCCCGTGACGGCGTACCAGAGGAACGGCATGAGACCGGCGATGCCGAGCAGCGGTGCGATGAACGTGTTCCATGGTCGTTTGTCGACGTTGGAGCGGCGGAAGAAGACGAAGATGGAGATGCTGGCGATGGTCTGCAGCAGGATGATTCCCGCGGCGCCGACACCGGTCCACCAGGTGAACAGTGTGGTGTAGGGATCGAGGCCGAGGATCGCGAAGATCGCGACGACTACGGCCACCATGGCGATCTGGACGTAGCAGGCGATCGCGGGTGAGTGGCGGGTCGGGTGGGTGGTGCCCAGGCGCGACCAGATGACGCCCTGGCGTCCCAGCGAGTACAGGTAGCGAGCGACGTTGTTGTGGAAGGTGAGGATGGCGGCGAACAGGCTGGTGATCACCAGGAGCTGAAAGGCCTCGGTGCCCGCGCGGCCGAGAACGCTGTCGCTGACCGCGAAGACGAGATTGCCGCCCTCGGTCTCCGCGAGGCTGGCGACGTTGCCGACGCCGACGGCGTTGACGATGAGGAAGGCCGTGACGGCGTAGAAGACGCCCATGAAGATCACCGACGCATAGGTGGCGCGTGGCACCGTTCGCTTGGGGTCCTTGGCTTCCTCACCGTAGATGGCGGTGCCCTCGAAGCCGATGAACGAGGCGTGGGCGAACATCAGGGCGACGCCGATGGCACCGGCGAACACCGCTGACGGAGCGAATGGTTCGAAGGAGTAGTCACTGATCGGCGTTGGCGAATTGAAGAGGATGCCGACGTTGAGGATCAGGATGATCGCCGTCTCGAGGGTCAGGAGCACGGCCAGTACCCTGGCGCCGGCATGGATCTGCCGCACGCCGAGGAATAGCGCGGCTCCCATCGCGATGAAGGAGAACACCCACCATGGAACGTTGGTGCCGCTGTGCCTGGAGACGAATTCCGCTGCGTAGTAGCCGAACCCGCCGATGACGCCGAGCTGGATGGCGTTGTAGGCGAAGATCGCCAGCGATGCAGATCCGAGCCCGAGCGGTCGGCCGAGGCCTCTGGTGATGAAGGCGTAGAAGGCTCCGGCGTTGGTGATGTGCTTGCTCATGGCGACGTAGCCCACTGCGAAGACGGTCAGCACCAGAGCGACCAGCACGAATGCTCCGGCGATGCCGACCCCGTTGCCCGCGCCGATGATGACCGGGAACAGTGCCACCACCACGGTCAGGGGCGCGGCCGCGGCGACGACGAAGAACACGATGCCGAGCACGCCAATCTGATTGCGCGCCAATCCTGTCGACCCGTCGGGTGAGTCCTTGGCGATGACCAGTGGCTGGGGTTCATCTTGATGGAGCATGGCGGTCCTTTTCGGTGAGGGTCAGCGACTGGTGTTGCTTCGGGCGGCGAACTTGACGACCTTGCGCAGTGCGGGGCTGGTCGCGACGGTGTAGCCGAGCTTCTTGCCCGTCTTGGTGCCCATCACCGTCTCCATGGCACGGTCCACGACACCG
>JAQSXQ010000347.1 GCA_029256565.1 Mycobacterium sp. | reverse complement strand
GCTGCTGCTGGCCCAACCCATCGTCGGCTGGGCGATGGTGTCGGCAGCGGGTAGACCGGTCGTCGTGTTCGGGGCCCTCCGGCTCCCCGGCATCGCGCCGTTCGACGCCGACGCGTACTTCCTCCTGAGGCAGCTGCACTCGGTGCTCGCCTATGCGTTGGTCGTCGTCATCGCCGCGCACGTCAGCGCAGTGATCTTGCACACGGTGACCTTGCGCGACGGGATGGCGTCGCGGATGACGATCGGCCGCGCCGCCACGCGCGCCAAGGAATGAAGATCACCTTCTACCGGTTAGCAGGTACACACAGTGCCCGGCAGCGGTCGCTGGTACCCGGTGCCAGCACCGATGTGCCGAAGCCGCCGCCACGGGACTCTTGTCTCACCCGTACAGAGCTTCTCGGAAAGGTTCGACCATGAAGAACACCGGCTCCCCCGCCAGGTCCCGATCACGGATGTTCGGGTGGCTCGCCGCCACGGTTCTCTCCGTCACCGCGCTACTGGGCCCGCAGGCCACGGGAGTCGCCGCCGCAGAAGCCGACCCCGCCTGTTCGTACGCCGAGGTGGTGTTCGCCCGCGGCACGTTCGAGCAGGCCGGCGTGGGTGACGTGGGCCAGTCCTTCGTCAACTCGCTGAACGGTCGGCTAGGCGGCAAGAGCGTCGACGTCTACGCGGTGAACTATCCGGCATCGCTGGACTTCCAGCGTGCCGCCGACGGGATCGTCGACGCCAGCAACAAGATTCAGTCGATCGCCACGACCTGCCCAAGCACGAAGATCATCCTCGGCGGATACTCCCAGGGCGCTGCAGTGGCCGGCTACACCACCGCCGACGCGGTGCCTGCCAACTACAACCTGCCCGCAGGGATCTCCGGTCCGATGCCGCCTGCCGTCGCCAGTCACGTCGCGGCAGTCGTGCTCTTCGGCACGCCGGACCCATGGTTCCTCGGCCTCGTCGACCGCGGCGCGCCGCCGATCGCGATCGGCGGCCAGTACGCCGCCAAGACCATGCAGTTCTGCGTGCCCGGCGACCCGGTCTGCTCGCCCGGCGGCCTGGATCGTTCCGCACACAGCGCCTACAAGACCAATGACATGCCCGACCAGGCGGCCGCCTTCGTGGTCAACCAGCTGACGTCGGCGTCGAGCACCTAAGCACCCCGAAGGAGAACCGGGTCGGCTGCCTACGGGCAACCGGCCCGGTTTCTCGTCGAAACCGCTGGTGTATCGGCCTGCCAGCGCAGACGATGGGCGCATGACCGCGCCGCGGCAACCATGGAGCGTCCCGACGCTGATCGCCTTCCGGTTCGGGACCTGCTACTTCGGCTCCTTCGGGCTGGTGCTCGGCCTCGGCTTGATCCCCGTGATCCTCACGGGCGTGGGGATCGACGGGCCGTGGTCGGTGCTGCGCGGTCTGCTGCACGCCGCCCGGCCACCCATCGAGTGGATCGGCACCCACCTGCTCGGCTTGCGCGTCGAGGGCGCCCAGGTCGGCAGCGACAGCGCCTTCCAATGGACGGCGATCTACTGCCTCGTTCTGCTATCTGCTGCGGCGACGCTCGTCTGGTCCGTGCTCGACCGTCGCCGAAGCTACGACCGCCTGCACACGTGGGTGTGGACGGTGTTGCGGCTGTTGCTCGCCACGGCGATGTTCTATTTCGGGATGGCGAAGCTGATCCCGACGCAGATGCCATTCGTGCTCAACCGACTCGTGGAGCCGTTCGGCAACTTCAGCCCCACCGGCGTGCTGTGGGCGCAGGTCGGCATCTCGCAGCCGTACCAGATCATGCTCGGTGCGGCGGAGGTGCTCGGCGGCCTGCTGCTCCTGCTGCCCCGGACTGCGGCGGCCGGAGCACTGGTCTGTGCGTTCGACCTCACGCAGGTGTTCATCCTGAACATGACCTACGACATCCGCCTGAAGTCGGTGTCGTCACAATTGTTGCTGCTCAGTCTCTTTCTGCTCGCTCCGTATGCGCGACGCCTGTTCCTGGTGTTGTTCACCGACGGGGCCGTGCCGGCCATCGCCCCCAGACCGTTGTTCACCAGTCGGCGAGCCAACCGCGCGGCGCTCGCGGCGCAGGTGTGCGTCGGCTTGGTCCTGATGACGGCGTTCGGCGTTCAGGGCTGGCAGCAGTTCACCCGGCCCACGCCGAACCTGTACGGCATCTGGCAGGTCGACGGCTTCTCCACCGAGGGCTACCGGCGCGATCCCCTGCTGACCGATGAATTGCGTTGGCACCGAGTCATATTCGACCGCCCATTCCTGATGTCCGATCCCGTCATGGTCACGGTGCAGCACATGGACGGGTCATTCGAGGTCTTCGGCGGAACCATCGACGCGGCAACCCACTTCATCGATCTCGGCAACCGCGTGGAGGTGGGTTCCTACGAGGAGACGCCGACGCAGATCAGGTTGACCTACTGGTGGCCCGATGCCGGTAGCACCGATCGGATCGTCATCGACGGTGAGGACTTCGCGGGTCACCGGATTCACGCGTGGTTCACCCGCATGGACCCCGCATCGTTCCCACTCGTGGAGCGCGGCTTCAACTGGGTGCAGGAACGACCGCACAACCGCTAGCCGTCGACGCCCTTCGCCACTGCGGCTACACCGGGGTGGGCGAACAGGCTGGGAAGTCCACCGCTGACCAGGAATACGACGTCCTCGTCGCGACCGATCGAGCCGTCGCGAACCGCGGCGACGAGTCCGGCAAGGGCGCGGGCGGTGTAGGTCGGGTCGAGGACGAGTGCCTCGGACCGTGCCGCCATGACGAGCGCGCGACCCGCCTCCGGAGTGAGGACTTCGTAGCCCTCGCCGACCTGATCGGAACGGATCCGCAACGCCGCGGGGTCGATGGACTCCCCCATGTCGGCCAGCAGCCCGGCCACCTGGGCGCGGGGGTCGTCGACCGCGCCGGTGTGCACCCCGAGCACGCGGTCTGCCCCGAGTCCGGCGACCAAACCCGCCATCGTTCCACCGGAGCCCAACGCGCAGACCACGTGGTCGACGTCGGGCCGGTCATCGACGATCTCCTGGGCGGCAATCCGATAGCCGTGCGCGCCAACGGCGTTGGATCCGCCGAACGGGATGATGCTCGGTCGGCGGCCCCCCGCACGGCACCGGTCGGCCGTCTCTGCGGCAACGGCGTCGAGGGATCCGTCCCCGGCCCAGACGACGTCGGCGCCGAGCAGGTCGTCGAGCAGGAGATTGCCTACAGACGCCGACCGTGTCCCGGGGAACACCAGCACCACGTCCAAGCCGAGACGGGCGGCGGCCGCGGCGGTCAGCCTGGCGTGGTTGGACTGCGGCGCACCCGTGGTGACGAGGGTGTCCGCGCCGTCGGCGACCGCCGCACCGACCGTCCACTCGAGTTTGCGGATCTTGTTGCCGCCGGCGGCCAGGCCGGTGAGGTCGTCCCGCTTGAGCCACAGGTTCTCGGGGCGCAGGCCGATTGCCTCGGCGAGCCGCGGTGCCGGTTCCATCGGCGTCGGCCAGGTCGCGAGAGTAGTTCGCTGCGTGGGTGTCTGAGGCATCCGGGTCCCTTCGGGGGAAATCGTAGGGTCGTCGTCTACCCGCTGAGCGCAGTATTCTCCTCAGTACTCCCCGGTTGTGTACGAGATCACCCGGAGAGGCACACGCCGCTCGTCGGGGAGCATCGTGTCGGCCCCCGGCGCAACGATGAAGATCGGTGGATGGAATGAAGCGAATGGGTCGGTGGTTGGCAGCCGCAGGGCCAGCCTGCATCGCAACGCTGATGATGGCAGGAACCTCCCTCACGGCGGCACCCGCATCAGCAGAACCCGAACCCCCACCGCCCCCGGCCGCCTGTCCCGACGTCGAGGTCGTCTTCGCACGCGGAACGTTCGAGGCTCCCGGCATCGGCAACACCGGCCAGGCATTCGTCGACGCCCTGCG
>JAQSXQ010000346.1 GCA_029256565.1 Mycobacterium sp. | reverse complement strand
TCCATCGACGTGGCGGCCAGCGCGGGGAACCCGATGACGTCGCCGACGGCGTAGATGTGGTCGACCTTCGTCTGGTAGTCGTCGTCGACGAAGATCCGGCCGCGTGCGTCGGCCTCGAGCCCCGCCGCGGGAAGGTCGAGGTGATCGGTCTGACCCTGCCGCCCGGCGGAGTACATCACGGTGTCGGCCGGGATCTGCTTGCCGCTCGCGAGCGTCGTGACGGTGCCGCCCGTGCCGACGTCGACGGCGGTGACCTCCTCGCCGAACCGGAACGTGACCGCGAGGTCGCGCAGGTGGAACCGCAGCGCCTCGACGATCTCCGGGTCGCAGAAGTCGAGCATCGTGGCGCGCTTCTCGACCACGGTCACCTTGGTGCCGAGCGCGGCGAACATCGACGCGTACTCGATGCCGATCACGCCGGCGCCGACCACGACCATCGACGTCGGGATGGTCTTGAGGTCCAGGATCCCGTCGCTGTCGAGCACTCGTTCGGTGTCGAAGTCCACGCCCGTCGGCCGCAGCGGCTTGGTGCCGGTGGCGATCACGATGTTGCGGCCCGTCAACGTGATTCGCTCGGCGCGGGACGGATCCTCCACCACCAGGGAGTGCTCGTCGATGAAGCGGGCGTGACCTTCGTAGAGATCGATGCGGTTGCGCATCAGCTGCGATCGGACGACGTCGATCTCCTTGCCGATCACGTGCTGGGTACGGGCCAGCAGGTCGGCGGGGGTGATCTTCTCCTTGACCCGGTAGCTCGCCCCGTACAGCTCCCGCTGGCTCATCCCGGTGAGGTAGACGACGGCCTCGCGCAGGGTCTTCGACGGGATGGTGCCGGTGTTGACGCAGACCCCACCGAGCATGCGGCCGCGTTCGATGATGGCGACCGACTTGCCGAGCTTGGCCGCGGCGATGGCGGCCTTCTGTCCGCCCGGGCCGGACCCGATGACGACGAGGTCGTACTCCTGCGTGGAACCCATGGGAGTAGTCCTACGCGGCGCGGGTCCCAGGAAGATGCCGTGGACGTCAACAACGCGTGAACATCGCGCCTGGGCTGGGCCGAACGTGCCTGCGTGAGCCCGCGTCGGTGGCGCCCGCGGCGGCTGGAAAGGCCGAGACCCGGTGCGGCGCAGGTCGTTAGCAAACATAACAAAGGACCGATTTTCAGGGAACGTCGCGAATTCTCTGCGGAAAGTAGGTTGGATCGTCAATTTCGGTGGGTACCCCGAGCCACACAGCAAATGAGCGCCCGGCGGCCGTCGGGACCCGAACGGATTGGAGCGTGACATGAGCGCCGACGGACTGACCACCGAAGAACTCCTCGCCGAGAGCGCCATCGCGCTACCGGACAAGGAAGTCGTCTCGATCCTCGACCTGAACGCCGACGTCGACGTCGCGATCGACGCTGCGTCGCCCATCGACCTCGCCGCCGCGGCCAACCTCAACGTCGCCGCGCCGCTCGACGCGGCGGCCGCCGCCAACGTGCTGTCGTCCGGCTCGGGTGCCCAGGCGACCGTCGACCAAGGCGTCATGCTGGACCAGACGCTCGACGCCGACGCCTTCGCGACCTCCAACCAGGTCAGCGGCATCGATCAGGGCGGCATGGACACCGACGACGACGAAACCGGAACGGTCACCGATCCGACCACCGGCGGCGTCACCGACGGCACCGATACGGGCGGCGAGGTGACCGAGCCCGCCGTCGACACCAGCACCGGCGGACTCCTCGACGGCAACCTGCTCAACGTCAACGTGAACGTCGACCTCGACACCGACCTCGCGGCCCCGATCAGTGGTGCGGTCGCCGCCAACGCCAACGTCGCCGCGCCGATCAACGCCGGTGTCGCGGCCAACATCGGATCGATCGACTCCGATGCCATCGCCGATGCGCAGCAGGACGCAATCATCAACCAGAGCATCACCGGTGAGGCCAATGCGACGGCCAACCAGGATTCGACGATCACCCAGGGTGACGGAGACTCCACCGGCACCACGGGCAGCACGGCGGGTGACTCCGGCAGCACGGCGGGCAGCACCGGTGACGCCGGCTCGAGCAGCAGCTCGGGTGACTCGGGCGCCTGACGGCTGACCGACGAGGTTGCGACCCACCGGGAGAACTCAGATGACGGTGTCCACGCCTGGATCGGAATCGGTCTACGCCGGTCCGACGCGCGCCGACGGGGTCGAGCTGATCGGGGAGATGGCGGGATCCGGCTACCGGGTTCCGCCGTCTCTGGCCCGTCGCGCGGACGGGCAGACGATTCAACTCACGCCGCTGCTCTACGCGATCCTTCGGGAGAGCGATGGGCACCGCACCTCCGCCGACATCGCCGCTGCGGTGTCGGAGTCGACCGGCCGAACGGTCAGCGCCGACAACGTCGACCACCTGGTCGACAAGCAGCTGCGTCCGCTCGGTCTGCTGGTGCTGGCAGACGGTGGGCAGCCCGTGCTGAAGAAGCGCAACCCGTTGCTGGGGCTGCGCTTTCGCTACGCGGTGACCGATCCGGACCGGACGCGGCGCCTGACCGACCCGTTCCGCGTCCTGTTCCGGCCGTGGGTCGTCGTACCGATGCTGGCTGCGTTCGCCATCGTGTGCTGGTGGGTCTTCCTGGAGAAGGGCCTGGCCTCGGCGGCGTATGACGCCTTCGAGCGCCCGGGGCTGCTGATCCTGGTCTTCGCCGTGACCATCCTGTCCGCGGGTTTCCACGAGTTCGGGCACGCCGCGGCAGCGCGGTACGGCGGCTCCACGCCCGGCGTCATGGGCGTCGGGCTCTACCTCGTGTGGCCGGCCTTCTACACCGACGTCACCGACTCCTACCGACTCGGCCGGGCCGGACGGGTGCGCACCGACCTCGGTGGGCTCTACTTCAACGCGATAGTCGCCGTGGGCATCACGGCCCTGTGGTGGTGGCTGCGCTACGACGCCCTACTGCTTGTCGTCGCGACCCAGATCCTGCAGATGCTGCGCCAGTTGGCGCCCATGGTGCGCTTCGACGGCTACCACGTCCTCGCCGACCTCACGGGTGTGCCCGATCTGTACTCGCGCATCAAGCCGACACTCCTCGGCGCGCTGCCCTGGCGGTGGGGTGACCCGGGTGCCCGCCTGCTCAAGCCCTGGGCGCGGATCCTCGTCACCTGCTGGGTGATCGTCGTCATCCCGCTCCTGCTCAGCGCGCTCGCCGCTGCCGTCATCGCGCTTCCGCGTCTGATCGGTACCGCATGGGCCAGCCTCGGCAAGCAGCAGGACGTGCTCGGCACCGCGTGGGCCGAGGGCGACATGGTCCAGGCCACGGCCCGGGTGCTGGCGATGGTGGCCATCGTGATTCCCGTCGCCGGTGTGCTCTACATGCTCGTCCGGTTCGTCCGCCAGTCGAGTTCCGCGGCGTGGGCCGGCACCGAGGGCAAGCCGCTGCGGCGGATCCTGGTCGCGGCACTCGGCGTCGCGGTCGTCGGCGCGGTCGGCTACGCCTGGCTGCCGCGGGAGGACAACTACCGGCCGATCAGCCCGGACGAGCGGGGCACGATCGGTGACATCGTCTACGCGTTGGACAGCGACCGGCTCGCCGAACCGGTGACCGGGGACGTCGCGCCCCGCGCGGTGTCGGCTCCCACGCTCTACAAGGGCAAGCAGGGTGTCCTGCAGGCGGTGTGGGACACGACCACGCCGCGCCCGGTCAAGCGGGCACCCGAACTCGCCGTCATCCTCGTACCGAAGGCGCCCGCGGCGCCCGGCGGTGGCGGCGGTGGATACGCCGCCGCGGCGACCCCCGGCGCAGACCAGGGCTGGGTCTTCCCGGTCGACAAGCCGTTGGCTCCCGGTCCGGGGGACACGCAGGCGCTGGCGGTCAACACCACCGACGGCACCACGGAGTACGAGGCCGCCTTCGCCCTGGTGTGGACCACCGACGAGACC
>JAQSXQ010000345.1 GCA_029256565.1 Mycobacterium sp. | reverse complement strand
TCGAGATCGTGGACGAGCTGGATCCGGATGCCGCGCGCCTGGGCGCGGTGAACCTCGTGGTGTTCGACGGCGGGCGCCTGGTCGGCCACAACACCGACTGGATCGGCTACCGTGACGGCCTTGTCGCCGGTCTGCCCGGAGCGTCTTTCGACCGTGTCGTGCAGGTGGGCTGCGGCGGGGCCGGCGCGGCGACGGCCTATGCGCTGCTCGCGCACGGTGCGGGACGACTCGAGTTGTTCGACGTCGATCAGGGCCGAGCAGAAGAGCTCGCCGCGCGAATGCGGTCACTGTTCCCCTCGCATCTTGTCGAGACGGTGCCTGCGGGCGGATTGACCGATGCGATTCCCCGCGCGTCCGGCGTCGTGCACGCCACCCCGCTCGGGATGCTGCATCACCCGGGCATCGCGTTCGACGTCGCGCTGCTGCAACCCGGCGCGTGGGTCTCGGATGTGGTCTACCGCCCGCTCGAGACCGAGCTCGTCCGCGCTGCTGCGCGGCGCGGTCACCCCGTGCTGGACGGCGGCCGGATGGCCGTCGGTCAGGCTTACGCTAGTCTCCACATCATCACGGGCAGAAAGCCCGATCGCGACCGCATGGAGGCGCACTTCCGGGCCCTCGTGGCGGACACCATGATGTCGGACGGCGCGAAGGGGAGCTCTCGATGACGGATCAGCTGCGCGAGGTCCGCGACGCCGCACCCACCGCGCGCGCGGAGCGCACGCGAGAGGACATCCTCGATGTCGCCACCGCGGAGTTCGCCGCGAACGGCTACGCCGGTGCGCGCGTCGACGAGATCGCAGCCCGTACCCGCACGACCAAGCGGATGATCTACTACTACTTCGGTTCGAAGCAGGGTCTCTACCTCACCGTGCTGGAGCGCGTGTACGCGCAGATCCGCCGGGTGGAGCGCGGGGTGCAGATCGACGAGCTCTCGCCGGATGAGGCGCTGCGCCGGCTCGCCGAGGCGACGTACGACCACCACACCACGCATGAGGCCTTCATTCAACTGGTGAGCATCGAGAACATCCACCGCGCCGAGCACCTGCGCCAGTCCGAGACGATCCTCCGAGAGAACGCCACGGCGATCACCCTGCTCGAGCAGGTCATCGCACGGGGCGTCGAGCAGGGGATCTTCCGCGACGACGTCGATGCGCTCGACGTGCACATGATCATCAGCGCCTACGCCTGCTTCCACGTCGCCAACCGCCACACGTTCGCGGCGATCTTCAAACGCGATCTGCTCGACGGCGCGCTGCAGGACTCGCATCGGAGGCTCATCGGAGACATGGTCGTGGCCACGATGACCGACACGACGGCGAGACGCCGCACCGTCTGACGCGTCCGGTCAGGCCCGGTCTGCGCCGCGTGCGAGCCGGTCCTGGATGGCGAGCGCAGCGGCCTGCAGCGCAGCGCCGGTCCGTACGACGTCGAAGCCGACGGTCAGGCCGCACGCTGCCACGGCCGCCATCACGTTCCCAGCGGGCGCGAATACCGGGGCCGCCACGGTGGAGATCCCTCGGTCCTCGACGTCGACCTCCGCTTCCGCCGCCGGCGCATGAGCGAGCACTGCGCGGCCGAGGGCGGCGGACGTCGGCGGCACCCGCCCGCCCACGCGCGCGGAGTCGTGCAGGGAATCGCGTCCGCGCAGGACTGCGACGTACGTCATCTCGCGACCCTCGAGGATCGCGAGGTGGAGGGTCGCTCCGGTGGTGTGACGCAGCTCAGCGAGAACCGGCAGCGCGGCGGCGCGCAGCCGGTGCGGACCATCCGCGAGCTGGCCGAGCTCGAACAGCCGCAGTCCTAGGCGCACGAGCCTCCCGTCGCGCTCGAGGTAGCGCTGTCGGACGAGATCGGCCACCAGCCGCGAGACCGTGGACTTGGGCAGTCCCGATCGCAGCGCGAGCTCCGAGACGCCGAGGCCGCTGTCGTCATCGTCGAACGCCTCGAAGATCGCTGTGACGCGGTCGAGGACGCCGACCGTCTCGTCCACGGCACCCGACATGCGCTCAGGCGACCTGCGACGCCAGCCGGCGGGTCAGCGCGAGCGCGGCATGACGGACGAGCGGCACCATCCGGTTCGGGTCCATGTCGGTGACGGGGCCGGCGACCGAGATCGCGGCCACCGGGCGCCGCTCCGGCGACAGGACGGGACTGGCCACCCCGACCACGCCCGGGAACGTCTCGCAGCGGTCGATCGCGACCGAACTGGCCCGCACGACGTCGAGTTCGCGTTCGAAGGTCCGGCGCGTTCGCAGGTCGAACCCGGTCGTGACACCCCGCAGCACCGACTCGTCGTCCATGAACGCGAGCACCGCCTTGCCGAGCGCGGTGGTGGCGGACGGCACCCGCACCCCCGCGCGCGACGGTGCGGGACGCAGGCGCCCGCGTACGGAGATGACCGAGAGCATGTCGTGGCCCTCCTGCACCGCGACGTTGAGGTGCTCGCCGGTCGCATGGTAGAGCTCGGCCAGCACGGGCAGCGCGGCCGCGCTCAGCCGCCGCGGAGTGCTGGCCCGCGCTCCGAGCTGGAACAGTCGCAGACCGATCGTCACACCGTCCTCGCTACGGCTGAGGTAGCGCTGGCGGACGAGGTCGCCCACCAACCGTGACACGGTGGACTTCGGGATGCCGGTGGCACGGGCGAGCTGCGAGATCGTAGTGGTGCCGTGGCACTCGCGGACCGCCTCGAGGACGGCGATGATCCGGTCGAGCACCGACACCGGCTCGTCCCACTGAGCGGTGCGCATGTGTGCAGTATGTGCGGCCGGAGTCGGCGAGGCAAGATTCCGCCGCGGCATCCGCCCGATGGTCCCATTCAGTGGAACGAGGCCGTAGCCCCGCACATGGCAAGGGCTCGAGGTCGGCGATCCGACCCCGAGCCCACGCATCGATGACGTCAGGCCGCGCAGAACGGCTTGATCCCCATGGCGCTCTCCAGCCCTTCCATGACGTGCTGCTTGAACAGGTCGTCGTTGACCATGGCGGCGTCGGTCCACGCCGCCGGGTCGTGTCCGAGAGTCGTCAGCCAGGCCTTGCCGCCGTCGTAGTAGTGGCACCAGCTGACCGCGTGCTCGTCGCCGTGACCCGGGTGTCCGGAGTCCCGGCCGTTGAGACTCGTGGCCTCGTCGACCTCGAGCAGCACGTTGACATAACTGGGGTAGGGCTCGAGGTTGTACCACTCGTCCTTGAACGCCCACTCGGACGGCATGAACGACGTCGACACATCGTCGCCGTCGATCGTCTCGACCGTGCCATCGCGGTGCGGGGCGTGGTCGTAGAAGTTCGCACCGCCGAGCAGTCCTTCGTACCAGGGCCAGTGGTACTCGGCACCGAAGGCGTTGTGGATGCCGACGAAGCCGCCGCCACGACGCACGTACTGCAGCAGGTTGGTCTGCGCGGTGTCATCGAGGGTGTCGCGGTTCGAGCTGAGGAAGACCACGGCCTGATAGTTGTTCAGGCGGCTGAAGCTCGCGAGGTCCTCGGTGTAGTCCACCGCGATTCCGCGTTCCTCGGCCCACGCCTTGAGTGCGGCCTGCGCGACGTTGTCGGCGTTCAGCGGCGGGTTCAGTCCGGGGCCGAGCGGGGTGCCCAGATGGGCGTGGCGGGGGCCCGGTGTGCGGCTCCAGATCAGGATGCGCTTCTCCTCACCCTCCTCCCAGCCGCCGCCCCAGTCGTGGTAGCAGACGGGATCCGTTCCGCGACAGACGCCGTAGTCCTTCACGCCGTCCTGATAGATCTGGTTCGCGGTGGCCGGCTGGCCGCCGAGTCCGTTGCCGTTCCCCTTGTCGCTGCTCACGGCGGAACCCGCGAGCACCAGCCCCCCGCCGAGTGCTGCCGCGGCGACGAGTGCGACTCCGGAGCGAATGAGCGATCTCACGTGATCTCCTTCGATCGGTCGTGCTGTCTGCTCGAAGGTCGAAGC
>JAQSXQ010000344.1 GCA_029256565.1 Mycobacterium sp. | reverse complement strand
CTCGGCGTCCCACCCGAGCGGTGCGTGATGATCGGCGACACCGGCGGTGACGTCAATGCGGCGCTCGCCGCCAAGGCCAGGGCGGTGTTGGTGCCGACCGATCGCACCCGGGTCGAGGAGATTCGGCACGCGAAGTCCCGCGCGCGGGTGGCGGCGACGCTGACGGACGCGGTGTCGATGGTGCTGCGGGATTCGCGATGAGCGCTTGCGCGAAGAGCCGAGGACACCGATGACTACCGCACTGGTGGCGCGTCTCGACAGTGCGGGTGACGTGCTGATCACCGGGCCGGCGGTGCACACCACGACCGGGTGGTCATGCTGGTCGGCCCGCGGGGTCGTGCGGCGGCGGAGCTGCTGCCCGGCGTCGACGAGATCGTCGAGTGGCAGGCCCCGTGGGTCGACTTCGACTCCCCGGAGCTGACCGCAGGCCACGTCGATGCGCTGGTGAAGCAGTTGCGCGACATCGCGCCGGACCGGGCCTTCGTCTTCACCTCGTTCCATCAGTCGCCGCTTCCGCTGGCCCTGCTGTGCCGCATGGCCGGGGTGGCGTGGACGGGCGCCATCTGCGAGGACTACCCGGGCACGCTGCTCGATCTGCGCCACCACGTTCCCGACGGCATACCCGAGGTAGAGCGGGCGCTGTCGCTCACCCGCGCCGGGGGCTGCGACCTGCCCGGTGACGACGACGGCGGGCTGCGGATCCGGGACCTGCCGGGCGTGCCGCGCGACGTGGCCGACGCGATCGGCACGGACCGCTTCATCGCCTTCCACCCGGGCGCCGCGGTTCCGGCCAGGATGCCGACGCCCGAACGCAGTGCGGGCATGGTGCGCGCGCTGTGCGAGGCGGGCTACCGCGTCGTCGTCACCGGATCGCGCGACGAGGCCGACCTGACCGCCCGGGCCTGCGGCGACGTCGCAGTCGATCTCGGTGGCAGGGTGGACCTGCCCGGCCTCGCCGCGGTGTACGCCGCCGCGCGAGTCGTCGTGGCCCCCAACACCGGACCGGCGCACCTCGCCGCCGCCGTCGGGACGCCGGTGGTGTCGTTGTTCGCCCCCGTCGTCCCCGCATC
Source organism: Mycobacterium sp. (assembly GCA_029256565.1). Taxonomy (GTDB): domain Bacteria; phylum Actinomycetota; class Actinomycetes; order Mycobacteriales; family Mycobacteriaceae; genus Mycobacterium. The sequence continues at coordinate 3,162 of JAQSXQ010000344.1, read as the reverse complement.
GCAGTGGAGCCCGTACGGCGACGCCGTCACGCTGCTCGGCGACCAGCACTCGGCATGCCGGGCGACCCGCGCCCGGACGTGCCCCGTCCCAGGACATCCGTGCCTGGACGGCATCACCGATTCAACACTGGTGGCGGCCGTTCACCAGTGGGGAGGAGCACCATGATTGCGACCAACTTCGACGCGCTCATCGAGGCCGTCGATCGCACGAAGGTCGACATCGACCGCGTCACGTCGTGGGGGCAGCGGCTCGCCGACGTGCTGCTGTCCGGCGGTCGGCTGCTGGCGTGCGGCAACGGCGGAAGTGCCGCGGAGGCACAGCATCTCACCGCGGAACTGGTCGGCCGGTTCTGCGACGAACGCATCCCGCTGGCGGCGATCTCGCTGCACGCGGACACCTCCGCGCTGACCGCCATCGCCAACGACTATGGCGTGGAGGAGATCTTCGCCAGAGGCGTGCGGGCGCATGGCAGACCGGGTGACGTGCTGGTGACCCTGTCGACCAGCGGCGCGAGCCCCAACGTCCTCGCCGCGGTGAAGGCCGCCCACGACGTGGGCATGGCGACGTGGGCGCTGACGGGCAGGGCGCCCAACCCGCTGGCGGGCATCTCGCACGAGGCGATCTGCGTCGAGGCCGACAGGGGCGCAACGGTGCAGGAGGTGCACCTGCTGCTCGTGCACGCGCTGTGCACGGCCGTCGACGCGGCCGTCCTCGGACGGGGGCTCGGGTGACGGGGGCTGGGGCGGGCGCCGGCCCGCTGGTCATCGTCGGCGACGCGATGCTCGACGTCGACCTCGAAGGCTCCGCGACCAGGCTCAGCCCCGAGGCGCCCGTCCCCGTCGTCGACACCGAACGCGTGTGGCACCGGCCCGGCGGAGCGGGTCTGGCCGCGCTGCTGGCCGCGCGCCACGAGGAGGACGTGGTCCTGATCGCGGGCATCGCGTCGGACCCGGACGGCCGCCGACTGCGGGAGTTGTTGCACGACGGCGGGGTACGCGTCATCGCGCTGCCGATGTCGGGGTCCACCGTCACCAAGACCAGGGTGCGGGCACGCGGCCAGTCGGTGCTGCGCATCGACCACGGTGACGCCGCGGTGACCCAGGGGCCACTGGCCCGTGAGGTGACCGATGCCATCTCCGGCGCGCGGGCCATCTGCGTCGCGGACTACGGCGGCGGGGTCACGGCGCTGCCTGCGCTGCGCGATGCGCTGACCGCCGCCACGGCGACGGTGCCGGTGGTGTGGGACCCGCATCCCCGCGGGCAGATGCCGATCCCCGGGTGTGCGCTCGTCACGCCCAACGAGGCAGAGGCACGCCACTTCTCGGGCGGCGACGAGACCTTCGACGCGCTGCGCGAGCGGTGGAGCGCGGCGGCGTTGTGCGTGACGGTCGGCGCCCGCGGCGCGCGGCTGTTCGTTCGCGACGGCGAGCGCAGCCACGTCGGGGTGCCCCGGTTGGGGGCGGTCGCCGCGGCCAGCGCGGACGTCTGCGGAGCGGGGGACAGGTTCGCCGTCGCCGCCTCGGTCGCGCTCGGCGACGGCGCCACCCCGGCTGAGGCAGTGCGGGCGGCGGTCGAGGCGGCGGCCAGGTTCGTCGCGGCCGGGGGTGCCAGCGCGGTGTCGGCACCGGCCTCGGTGGCGCGGTTCGAGCCTGCCGCAACGGCTTCCGACGAATGGGCGGGCGCCGATGTCAAGGAGGTCGTGGACAGGCTGCGGGCGCAGCACCGGACCGTGGTCGCCACCGGAGGGTGCTTCGACCTGCTGCACACCGGTCACGTCCGGCTGCTGCGGCAGGCCCGCGAGCTGGGCGACGCATTGATCGTCCTGATCAACTCCGACGACTCGGTGCGGCGCATCAAGGGCGACGACCGTCCCATCGTGTCGGCACCCGATAGGGCCCGCGTGCTGTCAGCGCTCGGCTGCGTCGACGCCGTCGTCACCTTCGACGAGTCGACGCCCGAGGCGATGCTCGAACTGATCCGACCCGATGTCTGGGTCAAGGGCGGCGACTACGCCGTCGACGACCTGCCCGAGACCGAGGTGGTCCGGCGCCATGGTGGCGACGTGGTCATCGTGCCGACGGTCGCCGGTTACTCATCCTCACGTCTGATCGCCGCCGCGCGCTCGGACCTCACCCGAAAGGACGCATGACATGGCAGACACCCACACCCCAGGAGCACTCGGCAACGTCCTCGTCACCGGTGGCTCGTCCGGTCTCGGTGCGGCGACGGTGGAAGCCGTGCTGCGCCATGGCGGTACGCCGCTGGTGCTCGACCTGAAGCCGCCGAGCGCCGACGTCGACTACGTGACCGCCGATCTGGCCGACACCGATGCGGTCGACGCCGCGGTGACCCAGCTCGTCGAGCGCGCGGGTGGCGAGCTGAAGGGTGTGTTCACGGCTGCGGGCATCGATTCGTGCGGCAGCCTCGCCGACGTTCCCGCCAAGGAGTGGGAGAAGGTCGTCGCGGTCAACCTGTTCGGTACCGCTGCCGTCATCCGCTCGGCGTTGCCGATGCTGAAGGCCAGCCACGGCCGCGTCGTCACGGTGGCGTCGACGCTCGGGATCAAGGCCGTGGGCGATGCAACGGCGTACTGCGCGTCCAAGTTCGGCGTCGTCGGCTTCACGCGCGCTCTGGCCGCCGAACTCGCGGGCGAGGTGGGCGTGACGCTGCTGATCCCCGGCGGCATGCACACGCCGTTCTTCGACGGCCGCACCGAGCAGTACAAGCCGCCTGCCGACGCCAAGCTGAACCAGCCGGCGGACGTGGCCGAGACGGTGGTGTTCGCGCTGTCCCAGCCTGCGGGTTGCGAGGTGCGCGAGATGGTGGTCTGCGCATCGACGGAATCGTCGTGGCCCTAACGGTCTACGTGCTGCGGGCGCTCGGGCTCGGTGACCTGCTGACGGCGGTACCCGCGCTGCGGGGGCTGCGTAGGCACTATCCCGACGCGGCGATAGTGCTCGCGGCGCCTGCCGCCTACCGCGATCTTGCGCTGCTGACGGGGGCGGTCGACGAGGTCGTGCCCACGGCGGGTCTCGGTGACGTCCACGCACTCGATCAGCCGCCGATGCTGGGGGTGAACCTGCATGGCGCTGGTCCGCAGAGCATCGAGCACCTGCTCGCCGTGGCACCGCTGGCGATGCTGACGTACCGTCATCCGGATC
>JAQSXQ010000005.1 GCA_029256565.1 Mycobacterium sp. | reverse complement strand
TGCCCGCCGCAAGGCGCGCATGATCCTCGGTAGCTCAATTGGCAGAGCAATCGGCTGTTAACCGATAGGTTCTTGGTTCGAGTCCAAGCCGGGGAGCGATCCACCATCAGGGGCCCCGCCATCGTGCGGGGCCTCTCCTGTTTCCAGCCAGCGCACGGGGTATCCCGTCGCGAGCGCGTACGCCTTGAGGTCCCTCGAGCGGGGACGCTGCCGGCCGTTGATCCACGCGCCCACCGTGTTCCGGTGCACCTCGATTCGCTCCGCAAGCTCCGACACCGACAGGCCCGATCGGCGCTGCGCCAGGGCGAGGCGGTCAGAGAAGTCCAGCAGGAAGCGCGGATCGGTCGCGGTTTGCATGCTCATATGCACGATATTGGCCGGATGCGCTATCTAGTGCAAGTACGCGAAGCGTGACACGCCGTGTGATAGTGCAATGCACTGGATAACCCATTCGCGGTGCGATGCTCTCAACCGTGCAAACGCAACACTTGATCGGTACGTCTGAGGCGGCGACCCGCCTCGGTGTCAGCCGCTCCACCCTCACGCGCCGCGTTGAGGCCGGCGAGATCACGCCCACCATCGTGGTCCCCGGCTACCGCGGCGCGTTCCTGTTTGAGCCCGCGGATATCGAAGCGCTGGCCGGCGAGTGAGCGTCGAATCGATGGCGATCGCGCTCCACCATTCACGCGCCAAGGGAACGGCCCGACTGGTGCTGCTGGGCATCGCGAACCACGACGGCGACGGCGGCGCATGGCCCACCGTCAAGACGCTGGCCAAGTACGCGGCATGCAGCGTCAGCCAGGTGCAGCGCAACGTCGCGGAACTCGAGCGACTGGGCGAGATCAAGCGGTTCATCCAGGCCGGCGGCGACCACAACTGCGCCCCCCACGACCGCCCGAACCGCTATCACTTCCTGCTCCAGTGCCCACATGACTGCGACCGCACGAAGAACCACCGCACTCGCAACAGTGACCAGCGGATTCTCGATCTCGACCCCGAGCAGCTGGAAGGGCTCGAGGGGGAGGGGGTCGCACCCATGCGACCCGGTCAGACGGGGTCGCATCCACGCGAGGGGGTCGCACCCATGCGACCCGCCCCGGTCGCACCCATGCGACCCAAACCACCCACTCAAACCACTAATCACCTTCCAGAGACAAAGCCGGCTTATCGCGTGGGCGCGCGGACGGCGGTCTGGGCAGACGATCGCTGCCCCGGCAACTGGAAGACCTCCACGCACGCCCTCGGCGGCGCAGGCAAGTGCGAACACTGCCACGAACGCCCCGCCGCGTATGCCAATCCCGAAACCGGAGAAACGCTGTGACACGACCGCCTTTCGACCCCGCCGCGCGCGACGACGCGCCGTTGGTATTCGACCACTCGGGCCAGCGGCTCACCGCCCAGCCCGCTGACGAAAAAGCGCTGAGGACGGCCACGGCGCCCATCGTCCATCTCGCCGCCGGCCTTGGTGTCGTGGCCGGCATGCTCGGGATGACCTTGGTAGCGATCATCGCCAAGGTGGTGACCCTGTGACCCGTTGGCGCGTCGAACGCGCTCGAGCAGGCGCCGGCTGGATCTCGATTGATCCGCAGGGGTACGCATCGCTCTGGGGCTCATGGCGGACCGCATACCGGTACGCCCTGGCATGCGCGGGGGGTCGTCCGTGATCGACACCCTGCCCCTGTGGTTCTGGATGCCCGCCGCAATCATCCTGTGGGCGATCGTCCTGCACCCGTACGTTCGGAGGTTCCGCCCCGTGAGCGCACTTGTCGCCCGAGGATTCGCAGAGTGGCGCGAGTGCCGCGCCGAGTTCGACCTGGCCCTGGATGCGGCGTACGAGGCCGCAGCGGATGCCACCAACGATCGCCTGGTGAACGCCGCCGGCCGGCGCGCCGGCATAGACCCGCGGAGCCTGTTCTACGGCCCTGAGCGGCGCGCACAGCGCTATGCCTCGCCCGAATTGCTCGAGTGGTGGGAGAGCCGGCCTCGTCTCACTTTCGAGGCGTTCGAGCGGCAGTGGATGGCCAGCGCATGACGGGCGAGCAGGGCGGGCGCCGAACGTGGGCGACGCCCGAGCAGCTGGTGGAGTGGCTGGAATTGGACCCGAAAACCGGCATCCGGAAGCTGCGCGAGAAGCGGGCCGACAATACCGGCCCGCACTGGATCAAGGTGGGGCGGGAGATCCGTTACCTGTGGTCGGACGTTCACAAGTGGTGTGACGAGCAGCGCAGGGCCAGCCGTGGTTAGGAAGGGTGGCCGTGCGTCTGTCAAGCTCACCGAGCTTGTGCTGGAGACGTACGGCCGGGCGTGCTGGCTGCGCCTGCCGGGATGCACGCTGGTGGCCACGACCAAAGATCACGTGATCCCGCACGACCACGGCGGGCCGGACACGCTCGAGAACCTGCGACCCGCGTGCAAGCACTGCAACAGCAAGCGTCAAGACCGCGTGATGACCGGCTACGGTGCGAGCATCGTCGTGGTGATCGGGCCGCCGGCCGCGGGAAAGACCACGTGGATACTCGAGCGCGCCAAGCCGCATGACGTGATGATCGACATGGACGCCATCGCGCGATCGTTCATGCCCGTTGCGCCGACCGCCTCGCATGAGTACCCCGAGCACGTGCGCCACGTCGCCATCGCTGCGCGCAAGGCCGCGATCCGTCGAGCTACTAGGCTGCGCGAGCGCATCACCGTGTGGCTCATCCACGCCCTACCAAGCCCAGAGGACATGGCCGAGTACCGCGCCCTCGGCTGGCACGTCGAGACCATCGACCCAGGTCGTGCCGTCGTCGAGCAGCGAGCGCGCGCCATGCGCCCCTCGGCCATGATGCGACACGTCGAGCGCTGGTACGCAGAGCACCCCGAGACCCCCGCGGCGGTGAGTATCGCCGGCCGTGCAACTACGGCGACCGCCGCCGCGGGTCAGCCGTCGCCCGATTGGTGATCGAGGGCCGGTTTTCTGGTCGCGCACGCGACGGAAGCCCCGCGTCCACCGTCCCCATCTCCCCAGGTCAGGCCCAGAAAAAAAGATCGCGAGACGACACCAAATGACCACCCTGCCAGGGCTCGATTTCGGCCCAGAAACGCCCCAAAACGTCGGCAGATACGGCGAGGGCGAGACAGAACGCGAGACGCGCGCCGCATTGGCCGAGATCGAGAAAGACACCCCACTCACGGGGGTGAAACGCACGGCCAAAACGCTGGCGCTGTCCCTTGCTCGCAGCATCGACGCCGGCAACGCGAAAGGCCGCGCCGTCGCCAACGAGGCCGCCCAGCTGTTCGCCATGATGCAGCAGCTTGCGCCCGCCGAAGACCCGAACGAGACCGGCGACGACTCGCACCTGACACCCGAAACGAGAAGACTCCTTGACGCCTTTGCTGCTCCCGCCCAACTTGACGCAGCCCCGGTTCGCGACGGCGCGTGACTACAGCCGTGCCACGCACGGCCCCAAGGTTCGCGCCGTCGCCGCAGAGATGGGGCAACCGCTGCTCCCGTGGCAGGCGTACGAGGTAGATGTGGCCCTCGAGGTCGATTCGTTCGGCTTGTTCGTGTACGACATCATCGTCACGACAGTTCCCCGGCAGGCCGGAAAGACGACGCTCGATCTCGCATGTTCGGTGACCAACGCCCTCTCGGGGAAACGTCGCCGCACCTGGTACACCGCCCAGAGCGGCCAGCACGCCACCGACAAGTTCCTGGAGATGGCAGAGCTATGGGAGGGCTCGGCGATTCGACAGCTGGGGCCGAACGTCCGACGATCGAACGGCTCCGCTGCCCTCGCGTTCGTCAACGGCTCGAAGTTCCGCCCGTTCGCACCCGTCGAGGGCGCCCTCGACGGCAAGCAGTCAGACCGGACCAGCCTGGATGAGTTCTGGTACTGGACCAGCGCGCAGTACGCGATCCTGCGCCAGTCATTTGCGCCGACGATGACGACCCGGCAGATGGTCACGGGGCAGAAGCCGCAGACGTGGATCTGGTCCACCGAGGGCACTGTGGAATCAACGGCGTTGAACGAACTGCTCGACTCGCTGCGCGGCGGTGACGCTAGCCCTCGGGTCGCGTTCTTCGACTACGGTCTGTTCCCCGACGAAGACCCCGAGGACCTGGACACCGTTTACAAGCGGCACCCCGGCGCCGGATTCCTGTTCACCCGGGAAGCCCTCGACGGATTCCGCGAGCAGTTCAAAGACTCGCCCGGCGAGTTCGCCCGCGCTTACGGCAACCGTCGCACCGGGGCGACGGAACGCGTCATCCCCGCGGATGCCTGGCGGCACGCACAATTCACCGACGAAACCCCGCCGGCTATCGGGCGTGTGTGTTTCGCGGCCGCGGTCGGCGTGGACGGCGTAGATACGACGATCACCGCCACTCAGATGTACGGCGCCGGCACCCTCGGCGCTGTCGTCCGCGACGGCTGGATGGAGGGCACCTACGGCGCCATGCCCAAGCTCCGCGAACTGCACGAACGTTACCCTGACGCCGGTTTCGCGATCGATCCCAGCGGCCCCTCGGCGGCGCTCCACGACGAAGCAGAACGCGCCGGCCTGCCCCTGGTGCCTCTCAAAATGGGCGACGTGGTGGCGGCGACTCAGGCCACATTCGCCGGGATCACCAACCCCGCCGGCCCCACGTTCCGCGTCAAGCCACACCCCCGCCTAGACGCCGCCGCCGAACTCGCCTCAAAGCGATTTGCCGGCGATGGGACGTGGCTATTCGGCCGGCGGGCCTCGGTGGGCTCGATCAGCGCGCTCGAGTCGGTCAACCTCGGCGCCTACGGAATCCACCACCTGCCGGCCATCATGGGTTTCCAGCTGGGCTAGCCAGGCCGTCACGAAACGTCACCAAACGTCGCCGCCCGTCGCCACACGCCGCGACCCGTCGTGAACGTTGGGGCTCGCACCCCGCCGGCCTCAAAGTCGTGGCCATGTCGTTTTGGAGCAGAGCCCGCGAGTCGGTCGCCCGGTCGATCGAGTGGCTTATGGCTGAGGTACCCGGCGAGCCCGCCGGCTCCAGCCCCCAGATTCCAAAGCGGGATCGCCAGGCGGCGGTGACGGTCGAACGTGCCATGTCCCTCTCGACCATCTATCGCGGCATCCAGATTCACGCCACCGCCGCCTGCCAGCTGTCCGTCGCCGTCGAGCGAAACGGCGAAGTGCTGACCGAGACGCCCGCCCTGGTCGCCCAGCCCGACATCGACGAGGATCAGTCGGCGTTCATCGAGTACACGATCGTCTCGCTGTACATCGACGGAAACGCGTTCTGGCGCACCATCCGTAACGCGCAGGGCGCTGTCGTCAACCTGGTGGCCCTCAGCCCCCACGAGGTCGCCGTGGTGGTCGAGTACGACCGCCACAACAACAAGACCGTCACGTACAACTGGCGCGGCAAGAAGCTAACCCGCGACGACGTGCGCCACCTCAAGCTGCTGCGCGTACCTGGCCTCGAGCGTGGGCTGGGGCCGATCCAGGCCGCGCAGATCGAGGTTCGCGGAGCGCTCGACGCCCGCGACTACGGCGCCTTGTGGCTGTCGGATTCCAACATGCCCGACGGCATCCTGACCACCGAGCAGGAACTGACCGGCCGCGACTCGGAAAAGTACCGGCACGTCTGGTACGGCCGCGACGTCGACGGCAACGAGTTGCCCCACGATCCCAAGCGCCTGAACGAACGCCTCCGCATTCTCGGCAAGGGCCTGACGTACACGCCCCTCCTGCTCAAGCCCTCCGACGTTCAGTTCCTCGAGACGCAGCAGTACAGCACCACGCAGATGGCACGCCTCATTGGCGCCCCCGCCTCGCTCATGCTGGTGGCCGTCGAGGGCAACTCGCAGACGTACAGCAACGTCGAACAGGAATGGATCGGCTACGTCCGGTTCAGCCTCATGAAGCCGCTGCGCGAGATGGAGAACGCCTGGAGCGCGCTGCTCCCCGGCCGCCAGAAAGCCCGTTTCAAGATCGACGCGCTGCTGCGCACCGACACCAAGACCCGTTATGAGGCGCACGGCATGTCGCTGGACCCGGCAAAGGGGTGGGCGACGGCCGACGAGGTGCGCGCCCTCGAGAGTCTGCCGCCGCTGACCCCCGCTCAGCGCGCCGAAATCGACGCGCGCCGCAAGACGAAGACCGAGCCCGCCAAGGAGAACACCGATGCCTGACTTCCCCGCCGGCCGTGACCGGTTCGCCCGCCTCGCCGCCCGCGTCGAATCGACGTGGAACGTCGAGCGAGACGACACCAACCGCACCGCCGACATGCACCTGTACGGCATCATCGGCGCCTACTGGGGTGGCATCGACGCATCCGACATGGTGCCGGCCATCCGCGCGATCGACGCCGACACCCTGAACGTGTACGTCAACTCACCCGGCGGCAACGTGTACGACGGCATCGCCATCCGCAACGCCCTGCGCCAGCACTCGGCCCGCGTCGTCGTCCATGTCGATGGCCTCGCCGCCTCGGCCGCATCGTTCATCGCCTGTGCCGGCGACGAGGTGGTGATGGGCGAGAACGCCGAGATCATGATTCACGACGCGTGGGGCTTGTCGATCGGCAACGCCGAGGAGATGCGGACCGCCGCCGACGATCTCGACCGCATCAGCGACAACATCGCCGCCATGTACGCCGCCAAGGCCGGCGGGGATGCCGGCGACTGGCGCGCGCTCATGAAGGCAGAGACCTGGTACAGCGCGGCCGAGGCCGTCGCTGCCGGCCTCGCTGACCGCCTCGATTCCGACACCGACGAGGACACGTCGGCGTCGAACGTGTTCGACCTGTCCATGTTCGCCCACGCGGGCCGCGCCGCGGCATCCGCCCCCCGTCTCGTCGCCGCCCTGGCCTCGACCCGAAAGGAAGACCCCATGACCGAACTCACCCGCGACGACCTGGACGCAGCGCTCCAGGCCCACGCCACCGAGCAGAACCGCATCCTCGACACCCGTCTGGCCACCCTCGGCGCCGGCACCCCCGCACCGATGGCGAACTACTCGTCGTTCGGCGCGTTCATCAAGGATCTCGTCGGCGGCTCGGCCGAGGCGATGGCCTTTTACGAGCAGCTGGCCGCGTACGAGGGCTCGACCACCGCCGACGACAAGCAGCCGCCCACCTGGGTCCGCGACGCCATCCACCTGATTCGCCGCACCCGCAAGGTGCTGAACCGGTTCCAGGTGCTGCCGCTGCCGGCCGAGGGCATGTCGCTCGAGTACCTCAAGCTCAAGAGCAACAGCATCAAGGTGCAGAAGCAGGCCAAGGAGGGCGACCCGCTCCCGAAGGGCAAGATCGAGCTCGAGTCGGACACGACCCCCGTCGAGACGTACGGCGGGTACACGCAGCTGTCCCGCCAGCAGATCGATCGCGGAAGCGCGGCCTACCTGTCCACGTCGAACACGGCGATGATCCTCGAGTACGCCCGCGCTACCGAGCAGGTGGTTCGCACGGCGCTCAAGGAGATCATCGCCGGCAAGCTGGCCGACGCCGCGCTGACGATCGCCGCCGACGCCAGCGCGTACGAGTGGCTGGATCTCATCGTGGACGCCGCCGGCCTGTTCGATGACAACTCGTTCACGCTTGACGGCGGCATGGTGTCCACCGACGTGTTCAAGCGTCTGATCCGCCTCGAGGACACCAACGGGAACAGCCTCATGCGCGTGTGGGGGACCGGCGTCAACCAGGTAGGCGAACTCGACCTGACCAACATCGAGGGCAACCTGGCCTCGGTGCGGTTCGAGATCCTGCCCGGTGCCGCCGCCAACACGGTGGAGTTCCACGACCGCCTCGGCTTCACGACGTGGGAGAGCCCCGGCGCCCCGTTCCGTCTCCAGGACAAGGACGTGGTGAACCTCACCGAGACCGTCTCGCAGTACGGGTACATGGCCAACGCCTCGCAGTTCCCGGACGCCATCCAGGCTGTCCGGGTCACCCCGGCCGGCGCCTGATCCGATGGCCGGCAACGAGACGACCGAGCCCCGTGACCTGGCGTGGTACGTCCAGGCGCAGGGCGAGGACGCCCCCTACGCGGCGGACTCCGAGGGGGTGGCGCGCCAGATGGTCACTGACTTTATCGGCGGCGAGTCGAACCCGTACGGCGTCCCCGAGGTTGTGGTGGAGCGTGCCGTTCTCGAGGTCGGCGCGGATATCTACTACCGCAAGGCGAGCCGAAACGGCGTCGTGACGATGCAGGGGGTCGATCCCCAAATGTTCCGCATCAACCGCGACCCGATGGCGTCGGCGTACCCGCTGCTGCGCCGCTACCTGGTGATGGGGCTGTGATGCCCACGCCCCGCATCGACCACGCAGAGCAGCTGCGCGACAAGCTCCGGGAGGTTCTGGACGCCCAGAACCTCCCGGACGTCGCCGCCACGATCGACGCCCGCGATATTCCCTCGGGCGCACGTCACGGCATCGTCGTGATCTCGCCGCCCGATCTCGAGTTCACCACCTACACGCAGACCAGCGCCGACACAGAGCTATCCGTGGTCGCCGGCCCCGCCGACAACCTGCTGGCCGCGTGGCGGAAGCTCGACGCGATCCTCGAGGCGCTGCGCCTGGGCGGCATCCCGATGCTGTCGGCCCGCGGCGACCTGTTCCGCCAACACCACGGCGATCCGCTCCCCGGCTACACCGTCCGAATGTCGCCATCCATCCTCATCGACGAAAGCGAAAACGCATGACCATCAACGTCTCCACGGTCGGCCCCGGCCTGCTCACCATCGGTTCGGCCGGCGCCCTCACCAACTTCAGCAGCCAGATCCGCGGCATGCGGATCGTCCCGAACGTCACCAAGGGCGACCCCATCGACGTTCTCTCGGGCGAGCAGGCACCCGGCGATCGCACCGAGACGTGCACGCTGGTGATCCGTCTCCAGTCCGATTTCGGCCACGACGACTCGCGCGCCGAGTGGCTGTGGGCGCACCGCGGCGAGACGCACCCGTTCGCGATGGTCCCGAACAACGCCCTCGGCCGTCGCGTCAGCGGTCAGGTCGTGGTCGAGGCCGTCGAGATCGGCGGCGACGTGAAGACCAAGCCCGACCACGAAGTCACGATGGATTGCGTGGGCATGCCCGCGTTTGACGACGTGGCATGACGCTTCGGGCCAAGGGCGCGCGGGAGCTACGCAGCCAGCTGCGTAAGGCCGGCGACGATCTCCAGGACATGCGCACGGCCCACCGTGACGCCGCCGAGATCGCCGCCGAGGCGTCCGCCGCCCTTGCCCCGGAGAAAACCGGCCGGCTGAAAGACACCATCCGTGCCGCCGGCACCAAGACCGCCGCCATCGTTCGCGCCGGCTATGCCCGTGTGCCGTACCCCGGCGTCGTGCATTGGGGCTGGCCCGATCGCAACATTCAAGCCCAACCGTTCCTCTCAGACGGCGCCCGCGATTCAGAGGGTCGCTGGATGCGCGTCTACGAGGAATACGTCGATACCGCCCTCTCCAAAGTCAAAGGAACCACCACGCCATGAAGTCCCAGATCATCCGCGTTGCGCTCGAGCAGCCCGGAACCGACGACCTGATCGAGTACACCGTGAAGACCGACAACCGCGACATGGTGCGCCGCGAACTCATCAGCGCCCGCAAGGGCTGGCCCGACGCCTCGGCCGCGCCCATCCTCGCCGTCTCTCTGATCGCCTACAGCGCGCTGCTGCGATCGGACGAGATCCCGACGAACGAGCCCGTCGAGAGGTTCCTGGACCGCTGCGTGTCCGCCCGCTTCGTCAACGAGGACGGTTCACCCGTCACCCGTGAGCAGATCGAGGCCGGCGAGGGGGTCGGAATCGAGGCGGACCCTTCCCAGCCGGGAGTCGAACCCGGCTACTGATCCAGATCGCGATTTCGACCGGCCAACCCATGCCTTACCTCATGGAAGCCGGCGATTCCGAGATCGCCACATTCGTTCAGCTGCTCAACGAGCGCGCCGAAGCACACCGGAGGTGAAACCGCATGGCCAACAAGACCGCGATCCTGTCTATCCGCATCATTGCGGACGGCAAGCAAGCCGGCCGCGAGTTCGCGGAGACGAACAAGCAGGTTGCGTCGTTTGAGGACGGTCTGAACAAGGCAAGCATCGCCTCGGGCATCCTGGTGGGCGGTCTTGCCCTGCTGGCGAAATCGTCGGGTGACGCGGCATCCAACCTCGAGCAGTCGACGGGCGCCGTGGAGTCGGTCTACGGCGCCCACGCGGCCACGGTCAAGCGGATGGCCGACGACGCGGCGCAGAACGTCGGACTGGCCGAATCCGAGTACCTCCAGATGTCCGCTGTGCTCGGATCGCAGCTGAAGAACATGGGCGTGCCCATGCAAGAGGTCGCCAATCAGACGGGCGACCTGGTGGCCCTAGGCGCCGACCTGTCCGCGATGTTCGGCGGAACCACAGCCGACGCCGTGGGCGCGCTGTCGTCGCTGCTCCGCGGCGAACGCGACCCGATCGAACGCTACGGCGTATCCATCAACGCCGCGGCCGTGTCGGCGCGCGTGGCGTCGATGGGCCTCGGGGAACTCGAGGGCGCCGCCCTCAAGCAAGCCGAGACCCAGGCCACCCTCGCGCTGCTGACTGAGCAGACCGCCGCCGCGCAAGGCCAGTTCGCCCGCGAGGCCAACACCGCTGCCGGCGCCCAACAACGCGCCACGGCCGAGTGGGAGAACGCACAGGCGCAGCTGGGCGAGGCCCTGCTACCCCTCATGGTGATGCTGGCCACGCAGCTGGGCGAGGTCGCAACGTGGGTAGGCGAGAACACCGAACTGGTGGGGATCATCGTCGGCGTCGTCGGATCGTTCGCCGGGGCTGTCCTGCTGCTGAACGGCGCGCTCCAGACGTACCGCGCCGTCGCCTCTATCGCCACCGCCGCTCAGATCGCGTGGAACATCGCGATGAGTGCCAACCCCATCGGTCTGATCATCCTTGCGATCGGTCTGCTCGTCGGCATCATCGTGTTCCTGGTCTCCAACTGGGAGGAAGTTGGCCGAGTTGCCGAGGACGTTCTGGCCAGCATCGGCCGCGGCATCGACGGAATTATCGGCTGGGCGAAGGAAGCCCTCGGATGGCTTGGTTCCCTGTTCGGCGCGCAGCAAGAGGCCGCCGGCCTTCAAGCCGGCGCGCTCGGCATGGGCGGTTTCGACGACGCCGATCCGCAGCTGCCCCCGCAGCCGCCGGCTGTGGCCGTCTGGGGCGCCTGGGACGACGCAGCCGTGGCCACCGTGCTGATCCGCAACGACGACGACCCCGCAACGCCCAGCATGGACGGAACCGGCGGGTGGGAAGACTGGGCCGCAAACCCCGCCACCTATCGCCCCGAGGTCCGCGGCGGCGACACGTTCCAATTCACGATCCAGGGCGCCATCGACGTGGACGGCACCGCCCGCACCATCAAGCGCGTCATGCGCGAACACGGCCAGCGCACCGGCCGGGATCTCGTCGTGGTCGGCGGTGATGACCCGTGGCGGTAACCGACGCTCCCACTGTGTACATCGACGGCGCCGCCCTCGCGTCGTCCTGGTCGGTCACGGCGAGAATCGCCCTCGGCGGCCTCGCGATCACCTGGGGCCGGCGAACGCACCTCGAGCGCGCCGTTCCCGCGCAGCTGAAACTCGAGGTACTCGACACTGACGGACACCTCGCGTCCTCGAGCCACCTCACCGGTAAGCGCGTCATGGTCGTGCGCGGCGATGGGATCATCATCTACCGCGGCCGCGTCGATGACTACACGTTCGATCACGTCCACATCATCGACCCGTCGAACACCTTCGGCATCCGCCGCCGCGTGTGGAGAATCACGATCTCATCGGCTTGCAAGCTGGCCGAACTCGCTGGCCTCATCCCCGCCGGCACCGGAAACGAACCGATCGCGGCGCAGACCCTCGGCCCGAACTACTGGGAAGTGAACACGCCCGCTGGCCGCATGGCTGACGTGCGCGCCTCCATCGCGCCCGTGCTGGGCGACCTCGAGTGGTACGACCCGTACCCGATGGGCGAGCGCGGCCCCCTCGCGCGCTGGCGCGGTGTAGGGGACGGGATCACCGCCCTCGAGCACATCGAGGGCCTGTACAACGCCCACCCCCTCGCCCACGCGAACTATCAGCCCCATGAGGATCGTGTAGCGATCGCCCGCCCCGCCACCACCGCCGGCATCCGGCTCTACTTCGATGGCACGATCCGATCGGCCGTCATGAACGGTCACGTCATCCCCGCCCGCACGGTCGCCGTCCCGAACGGGTACGAGGCCAGCACGGGCGTAGACCAGGCGGTCGATGTCGTACTGGTCAACACGCCCCGCCCGCTCGACGGCACCCTGTCTGTGCAGACAACCGACGTGGTGATCGAGCACCCCACCGCCCGGTACAACCCCGCCGCCAGCGGCCGGCGCGAGTATCGCGTGACCAACGACACCTATTACAGCGCGTGGTCGGAGCCCGAGACGGTGCTGTCGTTTGAGTGGCCTTTCCTGCTCGACACCGTGACGGATGAGTTCGGCTCTCCGCGCGACGGTGGCCGCACTCACGAGGGCATCGACTTTGCCGGCGGCGCGGCCGTGCGCGGCGCCGAGATCCACTCGATTGGCGCCGGAACCGTCGTCGTGTCCGAGTACGGATCGGGCTGGGGAAACTACGTCATCGTGGACCACGGCAACGCCCCAGACGGCCGTAACCTCAAGTCGCTTTATGCGCACATGCCAGATCCCGGCCTCGAGGTCGGCTCGACCGTCAGCATGGGCGACATGGTGGGCCGTATCGGCAACACCGGCAACAGCTTTGGCGATCACCTCCACATGGAAACGTGGATCGACGGCCGCGCCGTCAACCCACGCGATTTCATGGCCGAGTTCGGCGTGGCCACCCCCACGACCCCCGTCCCGGTCGATGAGGGCGCGTGGGCCGTCCCCCTGGCCCGCGACACGGCCGCGATGCTCGACCAGCTGAACGGGAAGGTCAACCTCCCGACCGTGCGCCTGGACTGGCGACACTTCACCTACCCGGACGGCATCGCGGAACTGTTCATCGACACGTTCGACAAGCCCGTGCCCCTTTACTTCCCCGGAAGCGTGTTCGCCGTCGTCCTCGACGCTGCAAGTCAGCACCAGATCATCGGCGGGACTCTCGTCTACTTCAAAGGCTGGACGCTCGACGCGACCCTGGCACCCGCCCTCGGGACCAAGCCCGGCGTGAGCATCGACGGTCTGTGCGCCTCGGACGTTCCCACCATCGCCGATTTCGACCCTGATCTCACTATTGCCGACCTCGGCAACGTCACTCAAGGAGTGCCCGCATGACCGGCGTTACCCCCAACGGCATCCGCTACCCGGACGGCGCCAGCCGCGCCAAGGATCTCGGCCCCGAACTGCAACGGATGGCCGAGGATATCGACGGCTTTATCGATCGCGAGATCGAAGCCAACAGCCCCGCGTTCCTCGAGCAAGCGCAGATCGCCGCGGCCCGCGCGGTGCTCGAGGAACTGGAAGCCAAAGACCTGCCTTATGGCGACGACGAGCGGCTACTGCGCCGCGGCTATGGCGACCGCCTGGTCGTGGTCGATGGGGCCGGCGAGGAACAGCTGACGGTCAAGCCCGGGCACGTCGGCACCGGGGTAGCAACGGTCGATCTCGGGCTGGCCCGCATCGAGCCCTCGCGCGCGTTCCGTGTGGGAGCCAACGATCACGAGTTCCTGTCGATCAGCCCCGACACTGGAGACGTAGCGTTCGCCGGCATGACCGTGCGCCACTCGCGCGGCTTTCAGATCGCGGGCGAAGACGAACGGATCATTTGGGACGTCGATAGCGCAGCCGGCGCCGGCACCGCAGTGCGCCGCGTCGTGTTCCAGTGGCTGCTCGGGCAGTCCAACATGGAGGGCCGCGGCCGCCCCTACGGCCCCGAACTCGATCCGCCCGACGAGCGGATGCTGCAATGGCACTTCCCGTCGCAATCGCTCAACCTCGCAACGGTCCCGCTGTCAAGCAAGCAGCAGCAGACGGGGCTCAGCGTCGGAACCGTCATCGCGCGCGAGGTGCTGGCCAACGAGCCCGCCGGCACGGTCGTGGTGAACGTCAATTCGGCCGTGGGGAACTCGGGCCTGGTGTCCACCCCCGCGCCCGGACAGTGGAAGTGGGGGAGCACTGCCGCCGTCCCTCACCTGGCAGATCAGGCGCTGAACGATTTCAACGCTGCGATGGCGGCGACGGTCGCCCGGTACCCCGGTATTCCCATCGAGGTTCGAGCGTTCTGGGTCCAGGGCGAGGCGGACAGCGACGGCGCTGCATACGCGGCCGCGCTAACCGAGTTGGTGACGGCCTTGCGAGCCCAGACCGCCCAGAACTTCACGTTCACGATCGGCGGCATGGTGCCCGAATACATCATCTCGGCCCCCACGCGTGCCGCGATCCGAGCCGCACACATCGACGCGCCCCGCCAGCTACTGCGCGCCGGCTACGCGGATGGCGTGGCCAACGGCGGCGGGTCAAACCCCACAGCCGCGGGAACCGACCTGGTGCACTACGCACGCGAGGCCGTAGAACGCCTCGGCCGCGCCATGTACGCGGCATGGCGCCGCGCCGTCACAAACGTGGCCGCGTCGGCGCCGTACACGCCCCTGGACGTGACTGCGACCCGCTCCCGCGGGACGGCGACCGTCACCTGGAGCCCCGCTTACGGCCGAGTCACCGCCTATGTGGTCGAGTACTCCGCTGACGGTGGCGACTCCTGGACGCAGCTGTCCCCGGCCCTGCGACTCGACACGCGCGTGTCATTCCCCGCACCCTCCACCGTTCTCGTCCGGGTACACACCCTCAACGACAACGGCGCCTCACTTCCCACCACCGCCATCCCCACGATCGGAGCTTGACCCATGCCCGCCGTCATCCTGCAGGGCCGCAAAGGCAACCCCGCGGCCCCGTTCCTGCCCGGTTTCCGCGAAGACTTCAACCAATCGAACGGCGCCCTCATCGCGACGGCCAACGGCCGCCAGTGGATCACCACCGAGGCGCCCACGGCGCCGCCGCGTGCCGACATCGTGCGCCAGAACGGCGCGGCCGTGGTCACGGTCCCCAACGGCGCGGAGGGCAACGTGATGAAGCACGTTGACGGACGAAGCTCCGATGGCGTGGCCGTGGCCGTCGTGCGCAGCAAGGGTAACCAGGCCGGCTCATTCATCGTGCGGGGAAGCTCGCTACTCAACTGCATCGAGGTGGGGCTGCGAGAGGCAAGCAACAACCTGCGCCCCGCCCTGTTCCTGCGCCTCAACGGCGGTCGAACGCCCCTCGGCGCCGCGCCGGCCGGAACCGTCGTCAATGACGGTTCGCGCTTCGAGACCGTGCTGGACGGCCCCGCGATCACGGTTTTTCTCGACGGAACGCCCATCATCGCCGCACGCGAGACCACCCACCAGACGCTCACCGGGTACGGCCTGTACGGCTACGCATCGGGCGCCGGCATCGCCTGGGAATCGCTCGACTTCTTCGCGGCGTGATGTTTGCCCCGTTCCCGTCCCGCACGATCTCGTCACCCTACGGGTGGCGCGTTCACCCCGAACGCGGCATCCGCCAGCACCACCCCGCGATCGACTACCGCGTGCCCGGAGGTGTCGCCGTCCACGCCATCGCCTCAGGCGCCGTCTCGGCCGTCCGATTCGATCGAGTGCTGGGCAACGTCGTGGAGATCGACCACGGCGCTGGCTACGTGTCCCGCTACGCGCACCTGCGCGACCCGTCGCCCCTCGAGGTGGGCGACCACGTGACAGCGGATAGCGAGATCGGCCACGTCGGCAAGACCGGTTCCGGCGCCCGCGGCGATCATCTCCACCTCGAGCTATGGCACCACGGCCGGCACATCGACCCCGCACACCAACTCACCGAAAGGCCCTGACATGGCTCTTACCCACATCCGCACCAACTCAGACGGTGAGGAGGTGCAATTCCGCCCCGACGCCGCCGCGAGCTTTCGCCGCATGGAAGCCCAACAGGGGCGACGCCTCGACGTGAACCGGACCGTCGTCCCCTACGGCGTCCAGATGGATCTCTACCGCAAGCGCCAGCGCGGCGAGTACCCGTACCCCGTCGCCCACCCCGACTACTCCAACCACGTCTATCGCTCCGACACCGACGGCGGCAACGCCTGGGACACCGACGAGCGCGGCGACTGGCTCGAGGACAACGGATGGATTGCCGACGTGGCGGGCGAGGACTGGCACCGCGAATACCGCCCCAACCGAGACAACCACCGAAACGACCCCGCACCCGCGGGGGAGGCCAACACCACCGACCACCTCACGCAAGGAGATCCCATGTTCATCGCAATCGTCAACCAGGCCTGGTACCTCATCGTCCCCCAGGGCAACGCCAAGCCGCGCGCCGTCATCCTCGGTGCCAACGCGATCGCGGGAGGCACCGCCAACCTCCCCGTGATCAAGTACGAGTGGGAGGGCAGTATCCAGGCCCTCCGCGCCGCTGTCGACGGCCTCTGAGCCCAGATGAGCGAGGACGTACTGATCGCGGTGATTGTGGCGGTTCAGGCCGTCACGGTCGCCGTGGTTGGCGTCGTCGGCCCCGTCATCATCCTGTCGATTCGCAAAGTCCGGCGCAGTACCGAGGCCGTGGCCGAGGACGCCGCGGCCACGCGTGAGCAGGTGGTGAATCATCATCCGCGCGCGCCGAACCTCCGCGAAGAGAACGACGGCCGGCATGCCGAGACGCTGCGCCTGTTCCAAGAGGTTCGCAAAGACATAGGCGGCATGCGGAGCGATCTCCGCGCGATCGGCGGTCGCCTGACCACTCTCGAGCAGATCGAGATCACCCACCCAAGGAAGGAATCGCCATGAGCGACAGCACCACCCCGAAGACCCGCGCCGAGGCGCGAGCCACCACCACGCCGAACGCGTGGATTCCGAGCCCCGCGGCGCGCCTGTGGTTCTACGGCGTCCTGGTGGCCCTCGCCGCCCTCGGCGTCGGGTACGGCATCGTCACGATCGAGCAGGGCGGGCTCTGGCTGGCCCTCGGCGCCGCGGTGCTCGGCGCCGGCCCCGCGGTCGCGGCGCGCAACGTCCCGCGCGACTGAGGAAAACCACAAGCCGGCCCGTCCGAGATCGACGCGCCGGCTTGTGGCATACCTACAATCAGACGCCTCGAGCGCGGCGGAAGTGCTCAGCCTCTAGGCGCCGTTCCTCGATCGCGTTTTGGTGTGATCGCAGCGCCGCGCGTACCGCGGTGAAGATCAGCAGCCAGAAGATGAGCAGTGACAGCAGAACGCCGGCCAGGCTGAATCCGAGCACGGCGAGTGATATGTCGGTCGGGAGCACCCTCGCAGCCTACGCGGCCAGCAGCTGCCGCGCCCCGGCCATCAATGTGCCCTCGGCCACACGCCGCCGCGCCGCATCGTCCAGGTGCAGGTAGCGCTGCGTCGTCGCGAGCGAGGCGTGGCCCAGCATCTCCTGAACGCCTCGCAGATCGCCGGTCGCGTTGTACGCGGCCG
Organism: Mycobacterium sp.; assembly: GCA_029256565.1. Classification (GTDB taxonomy): domain Bacteria; phylum Actinomycetota; class Actinomycetes; order Mycobacteriales; family Mycobacteriaceae; genus Mycobacterium. The sequence continues at coordinate 892 of JAQSXQ010000005.1, read as the reverse complement.
TGGCGCCGGCGTGACGCAAGCTGTGAGGATTCCAGCCCGTCAGTCGGGTGATGATCTTGTTCACGCTCATAGGGTGCATGTGCGGCCCGCGCAGCCCCGGAAAGTAGTAGCCGGCCCCCTGCTCCCGCTCGAGCGCGTGCAGCGCGAACAGTAGCGGCTCGTTCGCGTGGACTATGCGCTCCTTGTCGCCCTTGCCGATCACGCGCAGCCGCTCACCCTCGCGCGCTCGAGTGGGGAGCGTGGTTAGTTCGCTCAGGCGGAGGCACCCGTAACGCGCCAGCAGCACCATCGCCCGCTGCTGAGGGGTGGCGCCGATGAGGGCGGCCTCGATATCGGCGTCGGGGGCCACGCGGGGCACCCGCACCGGAACGCGGATTGATCGGATATCGGCCGTGGGATCGTCGCTACGGATGCCGCGCTTATGCGCCCAGGCGAACAGCACCCGCCAGGACGCCAGCTGGGATTTCCGCGTCTCGGGAGACAGGTGCCGGCGTCGGGCCATGACGCCCTCAATATCTTCCGTCGTCATTTCAACCAGCACACCCGACATCGCCAGATCGCGTGCGTGACGCATCCGCAGATCGATCGTTCCCGTCGATCGATCCGACGACAGCAGCCACGTCGCAAACCGCGCCAACAGATCATCGTTCCCCATAGCAGCCCCCTAGCAGTCACCTAGGTTAAGCGAGTCGGCGTGTCGCAATCCGGCCAGTATCTCGGCGTTGATCGAACGCACCGTCTCGTCCGGTTCTGCCGTGTTATGCGGCCGCGCGTAGGTGGCGCAGCGGCTGGAAACCGATAGGTTCTTGGTTCGAGTCCAAGCCGGGGAGCGAGAAGTCCGCGCCCATCTAGCGTGGCTCTCACCCTAGGCCCGGGCTTCCACCCCGGGCCT
>JAQSXQ010000343.1 GCA_029256565.1 Mycobacterium sp. | reverse complement strand
CTGCTTCGCCGAGCAGGGGGGCCGACACTGCGGCGGGCTACATGACAACCTTCGGCTTCGTTGTCACTCAGTCGATTTCGACGATGACTGGCTCCTTACTCGGAGCTGTCGCCCGAATCGTCAGCACCCGTGGAATTCGAAGCAGAGGCGCCGCCGCTCTCGCTCGTGCCGACAGACGTGCCGCCGCCGGTGCCATTCGAACCGGAGTTGCCGTTGTCGGACGACGCGGCGCCGCCGCTGTCGGGAGCCGAGTCGGCCGCATCCGTGTCAGTCGAATTCGACGAAGCCTCGGAATCCATCGGGTCAGCGGCCTGCTGATGCTCAATAGCCGTATCGAGGCCCGACTGGGCCTGCTCGGGTGCAGTCGCCTCGACCTCGGTGAGCACAGCAGTCGACTCCTCGGTGACCAGTTCAGGTTCCACGGTGACCAATTCAGGCTCCACGGTGACCAATTCGGACTCCTGGGTGACCGATTCGGTCGCGGCTTCGGCAGCCGGCGATGCGGTCTCGGGCAGTGTCTTGCCGATCTCCTCATCCGTTGGCCCGATGGCCAAGCTCATAGTCGCCGCCCCGTCCGGGATGTCGGCGGGCCCGAAAGTGGCGGCCGCCGCGGCCGGTGCAGCCGCCAGCGGAAATACGCCGAAGAGACCGCCAAGAAGTGCGCCGAGCCCCACAGTCACCGGGAGCAACACCAAGGGCAACCCGCCGAGGAGTAAGCCGAGTCCCACAGTCACCGGAAGTAAGACGGGAACCAACTGCGCGACGATGACCGCCAGGCCTCCGACGACTAGTGCGACGATAGGCGTCAGGCCGGCGAGCAGCGTGGCGACCAGCGGCGTCACGCCCTCTACGAGGACCTGCGTCAGTCCGTCGAAGACGGTTTGCAGCACGGGCACCAAAGCGTTCACCACGGGCACCACGCCATTCGCCAGCACGTCGGTCACGCCTTCGAGCAGTTGGTCCACAACGAGCGCTAAGCCCCCGAACAGGCCACCGTTCGCGAGGATCACAGTCTCTATCAGATCGAAGACCTGTCCGGCGTCCAACTGTTCAACCAGCGGGGTCAGCAGATTGAGAAGGTCCTCGGGGAATGCCGCCAGTTCGTAGGCGACGCTCGAGATGACTGGGGCGGGGTTGGCGATGGCGATGTCCGGCGGAGCGGTGCTCGGCGCGATCGTAGCGACCGTGATGACGCTTGCGCCGACCAGTGCTATGCCCGTCGTGATGTACGGGCGGATGGCTGTATTCATTGTGCTTCCCTTGATCGAGAGATGTGTGTCAGATCTGGGACGGTTACCCCGCTATCAGGAAAAACACCGGTAAAACTCAGGAAACTCTCAGGTATTTGACTTTGCGGGCAAACATGTGCCCGAGCTGTTAGTTGCGCAAAGTAGCTGATCACAGCCGCAGCCCGACGTAAAAGACCAATGCCATTGTTTGCCGAGGTCGGCGAGGCTCAAGTCCAGAACGTAGCCGAGCGCTAACCATGAACTTCAGCTCAGAAATAGCGCAAATACTCGGGCTCACGTTCAGCCGTCGCCCCCGTGACCCCGTGCAGGCAGTCATCGACCACGCATAGTCGGTCGCCGACGACACGACGCCGATGCCCCGATGCCGACCGGCGTGGGCCCTACCTTTTCGACGTGACCGGGGGTCTGCGTTACCGCTCGACGACCGCACCCATACCCGTCATCGGCTCACCAGGCGCCGGATTCAGCCCGCCGCAACCACCCTCACGCGTACGCCTTCGGGCGTGGGCCCGCCGTCGAGCCGGTGATGCATCGCTCGTACAGCTCGCAGTACGCGGCGGCCATGACGTCCGGAGCGAACCGCCGTTCTGCGGTTGCGCGGCATTGGGCGGGATCGAGATCGTCGACTTTGCTGACCAGCTCGGCCAACGCGGCTTCGTTGCCATACTCCGCGAGGAATCCGGTGCCGGGTTCGACGAGTTCTGGCAGGCACCCACGGCGGTAGCCGACCACCGGTGTGCCGAGCGCCAGCGACTCGGTGACGGCCGTACCGCCCGGCTCGTCCCAGCAGACCGGAAACAGCGTTGCGCGGGCGGTCGCGACGAGGTGGTCGCGCTCCACGCCCTCCACGTTCCCGATCCACCGCACCCGGTCACCGTCGACGAATGGGGCGACCTCCTCGCGCCAGTACCGGACGTCGGCGTAGCGATCGGCATTGCGTTCGGCAGCGAGTTCCTCCGGCCCGGCGAAGGGCCCGATCGGACCGGCGAGCACCAGCTCCCAGCCACACCGCTGCGCCAGGCGCGCCGCGACGTGCTGGCCCTTCCTCCGATTGATCCGCGCGACGAGGACCAGATGGTTGCCCTTGGCCGGGGTCGCCCGACTGGTGGCGCCCTGTGCCAGCGGCGTGGCCAGATGGACGTGTCCGACACTGTGGCGCCGAAGCGCCTCCGGTGCGAACCGCAATTGCGAGGCCGAGACACCGTTCACGTAGAAGTGCGCGTGCGGGCCGAAGCCGGCATAGAAGGCACGGTGCTTGGTCAGGTCCCAATGCAGGGTGTGCAGCACCCGCGGTCGATCGGCCCCCATGGCGGTGAGCACGCTCGGACCCAAGACCTCCATGTGGTCGTGCACGAGGTCTATGTCCGAACGGCTTCGCAATTCGGCGACGACGCGCTGCAGGTGCGCGGCTGCGACGCCGACGACGTCGTTGTAGGGCTCGGCGATATGGGCGAACTGCGGCTCGTCGAAGGCGTTGATGCGTTCGTCGACATCGAGGGTGCTGTGACCGACGGTGGCAAGGACGACCCGCACTCCACGTCGGCGCAGCTGCGGGATCAGCGTTGCGATGACGTTCTCGATGCCGCCGTAGCCGACCGGCGGAACCGTCAGCCACGGTCCGGCATTGATCAGCACCGTCGGAGTCATGGCCGCTGGTCCACGAACGTCGTGGTGCCGGCGGCAGGCACGGTGGCCAGGACGTCGCGGACGTCCGCCAGCGGCGGTCTTTCCTCCACTGCGACGTCGGAGACGACGAGTTGGTGGCGCACGGGTGTCGTCGTGTCGTGGCGGAACTGGGTGAGCCACTTCGATGCCGGCCGTTCGTCGACACCGCGGCGTTCGCGCTCGAGGCGCGTGTTGGCGGTGTGCAGAATCTGAGCGGCCATGCGCCCCAACGCTTCGATGTCCTGGTGGCTATGGGTCCGCGTGCCCAGATCGACCTGTGCGAGCGCGTCCAACCCGACGAGATCGAGCAGATCGACCAGCATGCCGAACTCGACGCCATAGCCGGTGACGAACGGAATCCGTTCCAGCACGTGTCGATAACCCCCGTACTCCCCTGCCAGCGGCTGCACGAAGCCGGCCAACCGGGGCCAGAACATGTTGATCAGCGGCCGCGCGACCAGTTCGCTCACCCGACCGCCTCCGCCGGGAACGGAGACCTGATCGGTCACGAGCGGGCGGAGGTAGTGCGCCTTCACGAACATCACGCCCGGCTCGCAGAGCAGTGGACCGAGCAGTCCGACGACGAAGTCCGTGGTGAAGTCGTGCAGGTCCGAATCGACGAAGAGCACGATGTCGCCGGTGCTCGCTGCCAATCCCTTCCACAACGCGTCGCCCTTGCCGTCCATGCGCGGTTCCTCGGGCAGTATCTCGTCCTGGTGATACACCGTGGCCCCGGCTGACGCAGCCACCGCGGCCGTCGCATCAGACGATCTGGAGTCGATGACGATGAGTTCGTCGACCAGGCCGGCCTCCTCCACGAGCCGACGCCGAATCTCCGCGACGATCCCCCCGACGGTCTGCTCCTCGTCACGGGCGGGCAGTACGACGCTGATCCGGCGCGCACCCTTGGCCTGCACGACCCGCTGCAGCGTCCACGACGTTCCGCGACTGGAGCGCCGTGACAGCCAGTCCCACATCTCGGGGTCCACTCCGACCGGAGCGTGTTCTTCGGCATCGCGCATGGGTCCTGTGTAGCCATTGACGC
>JAQSXQ010000342.1 GCA_029256565.1 Mycobacterium sp. | reverse complement strand
CGCCGGGTGGTCGTTCTCGAGCAGTCGTGGGTGGGCGCTGCGGCATCGGGCCGCAACGGTGGCTTCGTCTCCGAGTCGCTCACACACGGCATTGCCCACGGGGAGGCGATGTGGCCCGACGAACTCGACGAGTTGCAACGCCAGGGGCGACAGAATGTCCAGGAGATCGCTAGCTTTCTGCAGCGCCACGAGATTGATGCCGGTCTGCGCTTGGTCGGGAAGACGACGCTGGCCAGAACGCCGCACGAGGTCGAGGCGCTGCGCAACGCCGTCTCGAGTCATGCGCGCCGCGGCGAGGATGTCGAGTTCCTCGACTGCGCTCAGGTCCGCGCCGACATCCACTCCGCGGCATTCCGCGGTGGGCTCCGGATCCACAGTGGCGGCCTGGTGGATCCGATGGCACTGGTTCTCGGATTGCGCCGGGTCGCAGAGAGATTGGGCGCCGTCATCTACGAGCAGTCTGCAGCGACCGGAATCACCCGGACCGGTGGCAACCTGACCGTGCGCAGCACGCACGGCGAGGTCGACACGTCGCACGTCGTGCTGGCCTCCAACGCCTACCCGCCGCTGTTGCGGCGGCTGAAGTCCTGGATCCTTCCGGTCTACGACTATGTGCTGGCGACGGCGCCGCTGAGCGATGGTCAGTTGGACTCAATCGGTTGGACGCAGAACCAGGGACTCACCGACGCCGGCAACCAGTTCCATTACTTCCGCCGAACCCGTGACGACCGCATCGTGTGGGGCGGCTACGACGCCATCTACCACTACGGCAACGCCGTCGCGCCCGAACTGGAACTGCGCGACCGTTCACACCGACTGCTGGCGCGGCACTTTCACCAGACGTTCCCGCAGTTGGCGGACGTACCGTTCACCCACCGATGGGGTGGCGTCATCGACACCACGAGCCGGTTCACGCCGATCTTTGGCACGGCCTTCAACGGACGCCTGGCCTACGCGGTCGGCTTCACCGGCCTCGGCGTGGCGTCGACCCGCTTCGGCGCCCGGGTGGCCCTGGATCTGCTGACCGGACGCGAAACCGAACGCACCAGCCTGCGCGCCATCACGAGCCGTGCGGTGCCGTTTCCGCCCGAGCCGTTGCGTTGGTCCGCCGTCGAGATCACCCGTGCCGCCCTGGCCCGTGAAGATGAAACAGGCCGCCGAGGAACGCTTTTGCGCACCATGGACCGATTCGGTGTGGGCTTCAACAGTTAGGGGAGTGTGCGCGTGACCGCAGGACTACTTCATCGGGGTGAACGTGTCGCCGGCTCCGGAGGCGAACGCACCCTGGTCGACCCGTCGACCGGAGAGCCATCGACGACCGTCTCCGAAGGATCGGTCGGAGACGCCGAGCGCGCCGTGACGGCCGCGACCGAGGCATTCCCCGCCTGGTCGCGCAAGACTGCCGGCGAGCGGGCGCGGATACTGCTGCGCTGGGCCGACCTGATCGACGCCCACGCCGCCGCACTCACCGCTCTGGAAGTGGCTGAAACGGGCAAGCCGGAAGCCGTCTTTCGCGACGGTGAGCTACCCTTCGGCACCGACAATCTGCGATTCTTCGCCGGCGCCGGTCGCTCGCTGGAGGAGACCGGTGCCGGTCTGCTCAGCGACGGGTACACCTCGATGATCGTGCGCAGGCCGGTAGGTCCGGTCGTCGGTATCGCCCCGTGGAACTTCCCGATGATCATGGGACTTTGGAAGATCGGTCCCGCTCTGGCCGCCGGCAACACGATGGTCATCAAGCCGGCCCCCGCGACCCCGTCGAGCACGCTCTACATCGCCGAACTCGCGATCGAGGCGGGCATTCCACCCGGGGTGTTGGAAGTCGTGACCGGTGATGACGCTGTCGGGCAGGCTCTGGTCGCCGACGAGCGCGTGCAGCTGGTCTCGATCACCGGGTCGACCAGGGCCGGACGGCAGGTGATGTCGACCGCATCCATCCGCGGTGCCCGGGTTCACCTCGAACTCGGTGGCAAGGCACCATGTCTGGTGTTCGAGGATGCTCACCTCGACGACGCGGCGCACGGCATCGCGATGGGCGCCACCTACAACTCGGGACAGGACTGCACTGCCGCCACCCGCGTGTATGCGCACGAGTCGATCGTCGACGACCTCGTCGAACGTCTCACTGCGGTATTCGGATCCATCCGCGTCGGTGACCCGCACGAACCGTCCACCGACATCGGCCCGCTGATCAGTGCCGAACATCGAACGCGGGTCCACGGATTCGTCGAGCGTGCCGTCGCAGCCGGCGCCACGGTGCGCGCCGGTGGTGTGCTGCCGCAAGGGCCCGGCGCCTACTATCCGCCGACACTGATCACCGGAGCGGAGCAGTCCGCCGAGATCGTGCAGGACGAGGTCTTCGGACCCGTCCTGGTGGTGTTGCCGTTCGACGACGAGGCAGAGGCGGTCCGGCTGGCCAACGACTGCCGGTACGGCCTGGCATCTTCGGTGTGGACCTCGGATGTGGCACGCGCCCTTCGCACCGCGCATGCGATGGAGGCCGGCGTGACTTGGGTAAACGATCATCTGCCGATTGCCTCCGAGGCCCCGCACGGCGGTGTCAAGGCCAGTGGTTTCGGCAAGGACATGAGTCAGGCGGCGGTCGCCGAATACACGGTCGCCCAACACATCATGGTCAAGCACGCGCCTCGGGTGGCGCACAGTTCGTTCAGACCGTCCTGAATACAGTTCACTTCCCACCGTTGCGGCCGCGCTGGCCGCAACGGTGCTGAATCGCGCATGTTTCGTCGAAAACTATTGCAGCACAGCAATGTTAGAAGCGCTGCGACATCGACGTCGAAGCCTTAACGTGTGAATGACACACGCGGCCGGTCGCCCCGTTCGGGACGTCGCCGAGCTTTCCGATTTCACCATCCCACGCACTGGAGGACACATGACACCCAATGGAGCAGCGACAGAGCTGCATTCGGTGGACGAGGTGCTACCGCGGAAGATGCGCTGGTTCGACGGCTTCGCGATGGCGATGACGATGCCGGCCGCGCTGGTGGCCACCTTGGGTGCCTCGATCGCCGGTCTCGGCGGCTGGGGCGCTGCGGTGCTGTGGGCCATCTCGATGGCGATCTCGTTGGCGGTCAATTGGATCTACATCGAACTGGCGGCGATGTTCCCCAACGCCTCGGGAGGCATCTCGGGCTATGCGGCCGAGGCATGGAAGAAGCGGGTGCCCTGGTTCGCGCCGCTGGCCGGGGTCGGGTACTGGCTGCCGTGGGGGTCCAACCTGGCGACCTACGGCTCGTTCACCGGCCTGCTGGTGCAGTCCCAGTGGTTCCCCGACCAGCAGTGGACCTTCGACCTGGGGCCACTGCACTTCAGCTTTCCCATCCTGATCGGGCTGATCGTCATCTTCCTGCTGTACGGCATCAACGTCATCGGGGTGCGGGTCACCATGGCGTTCGTTTATGTCACTGCAGCGATTCTGATGATTCCGCTCGCCGTGTTCATCGTCTTCCCGCTGTTCAACGCCGACTGGGCGCCGATGGACCTGACGTGGAACCTGCACGGGTGGGACGGTCTGCACACCGCGATCGTCTGGCTGTACGTGATGGCGTGGACGACTCTGGGTATCGAAGTGTGCGCGACTTTCGCCTCGGAGTACCGCGATCCGGTCCGCGACACCTCGCGGGCGATCCGGGCGTCGGCGCTGTTCTGTCTGGGCGTGTTCTTCCTCGTTCCGCTGACTCTCGGCGGATTCGCCGGTGAAGAGGCGATCGCGGCGGACCCGTCCACGTTCTTCGTGGCGAGCTTCTCGCAGCTGACCGGTGCAGGCGCCGACGTCATGGTGCTGTGCCTGATCGCTTCTCTGATGCTGGTGATGCTGACCTCGGTCGCCGACGCGTCGCGGGTCCTGTTCAACATGGGCAAGGAAGGCATCACCGTACGGTCCATGGGCAAGCTGAACCGCCGCGGCGTACCGATCCGTGCGCTCAACGTGATGCTGGTGCTCAA
>JAQSXQ010000341.1 GCA_029256565.1 Mycobacterium sp. | reverse complement strand
GGGTTCGTCGACGACGGCGACGTCGCGCATGACGTCGGGCGTCCAGTCGTCGAGCACCCAGTTGTGGTCGAAGACTCGATCGCCGATCGGTGCCGAGGTCCGGAAGTCGAACGGGGTGCCTGCCACGGCCCGCACCTCCCCGGTGGGGATCAGTTCGTCGTCGACGGGTAGGTAGTGCGACGCGTGCACGGTCACGACGTGATCGTCGATGGTGCCCGCGTCGTGTCCGGCGAGGTTGAAGTACGAGTGGTGCACGACGTTGACGATGGTGGGGGCGTCGGTGCTCGCCCGGATGCCGATGCTCAGCGTCGAGCCGCTCAGCCGGTAGGTCACGCGCGTCGTCACCGTGCCCGGGTAGCCCTCCTCGCCGGCCGGAGAGACGCGGTGGAAGCTCACCTCGTCGTCGCTCGCGTCGGCAGACCACAGCCTGCGATCGAATCCGCGGACGCCGCCGTGCAGATGGTGCCTGCCCTCGTTGATGCTCAACCGGACTGCGGCGCCGTCGATCTCGGCCTGGCCGAGCCGGGTTCGGTTGGCGCACCGTCCGACGGTGGCGCCCATGTAGGCGGGGTCTTCGGCGACGTCGGCGAAGGTCGGTCGCTGCAGCACGACGTCGGCCGACGTTCCGTTCCGGTCGGGCACGTGCAGTTCGAGCAGTCGCGCCCCGAGGTCGGTCAGTACGGCTCTGCAGGTGTCGCTGGTCAACGTGAACCGTCGAGCGTCGATCCCGCCGACGTCAGCGGCCACGTGGATGGCTCAGTGCTCGCGCGGACGGTCCGCCGCGGCGTCCGCCTCGTCCGGTTCGATGGGGACGACGGGACGAAGCACCGCCCATGCGAAGAACATTCCGGCCACGGCGAGCAGGATCAGACCGACCCACCAGTTCGCGTCGGTGCCGATGTAGAGCTCGGTCCGGTTGCTCGCGGCGGCCGGATCGGAGTACTCGCCGAGGATTTGGGGAAAGAACCCGGCGAGGGTCAGCGCCACGCCGTAGATCGCCATCAGCGCACCGATGATGTTGCGGATGTCGAAGAAGCGGAACCGGGTCTGGGGTGCGTGCGGATCGGACATCGATACTCCCTGTGTTCGCGTCGGGCTCAGTGGAAGATCACGTTGAGGGCGATGACCAGGACGAGCGCCACCGTAGCCAGCGGTACGGGCTTCTGATACCAGGGCGTGCCCGCGGCGTCGGTGTCACCGAACAGGTTGTGTTCGGTCCGGGAGTACACCAGCCCGGCGAGTTCGGCGACGGGCTTGGGCTGGGTGACCATGGTGACCGCGACGCTGACGATGATGTCGACGACGAAGGCGGCCGAGGCTGCCACGAACGGAACGCCCTGGCCTGGCAGGTTGATCACGCCGGTCTCGCCGAGCAGGAAGACGCCGACGGCCGACAGGGTTCCGGCGACCAGACCCACCCAGCCTGCCGTCGCGGTCATCCGCTTCCAGAACATGCCGAGGATGAACGTCGCGAACAGCGGCGCGTTGAAGAACCCGAACAGCGTCTGCAGGTAGTCCATCAGGTTCGAGTAGCCGGCCGCGATGAGCGCGGTGAAGATCGCCAGGATGGTGGCGGCGACCGTCGCGACCCGCCCCACCTGGATGTAGTACCGGTCGGGCCGGTTCTTGACGATGTAGGCCTGCCAGATGTCGTAGCTGAACACGGTATTGAAGGCCGAGACGTTGGCCGCCATGCCCGCCATGAACGACGCCATCAGGCCCGCGATCGCGACGCCGAGCAGCCCGTTGGGCAGGATGTCGCGGATCATCAGCAGCATCGCGTCGTTGTAGGTGATGTCACCGGATCCCGACGACTTGAAGTCGACCATGTCGCCGATCGCCGCGGCGGCGATCATGCCGGGGATCACGACCACGAAGGGAATGAACATCTTCGGGAACGCCGCGATGATCGGCGCCCGGCGGGCCGCCGACATCGAGTCCGATGCCATGGCCCGCTGCACCTCGACGAAGTTCGTGGTCCAGTAGCCGAACGACAGCACGAACCCGAGTCCGAAGACGATGCCGATCACCGACCACACCGGGCTGTCGAACCCACTGAGCGCTTGCCCGGGCCATGTATTCAACTGTTCGCCAACCGACGCCGTCACCGAGCCGTCGGAGACGGTGTCGACCAGCTTTGCCTTCAGTCCGTCCCAGCCGCCGACCTTGATCAGGCCGAAGACCGTGAGCGGGATCAGCGCGGCGCAGATGACGAAGAACTGGAGCACCTCGTTGTAGATCGCGGCGGACAGGCCGCCGAGCGCGGTGTAGGTCAGCACGATCAGCGCGGCCACGATCAGCGACAACCAGCGGTTCCAGCCGAGCAGCACGTTGATGACCGTGGCCAGCAGGAAGAGGTTCACGCCTGCGATCAGCACCTGGGCGACCGCGAAGCTGATCGCGTTGACCAGGTGGGCGCCTGGACCGAAGCGCCTGCGCATGAACTCGGGCACGCTGCGGACCTTGGAGCCGTAGTAGAACGGCATCATCACCACGCCGAGGAACAGCATCGCCGGGATGGCGCCGATCCAGTAGTAGTGCATGGTCGACAGGCCGATCTGGGCGCCGTTGGCCGACATGCCCATGATCTCGATGGCGCCGAGGTTCGCCGAGACGAACGCCAGTCCGGTGACCCAAGCGGGTAGCCGGCGTCCCGACAGGAAGAAGTCCAGGCTGGTCGAGATCTGACTGCGCGCGATGAGCCCGATGCCGAGCACGAAGACGAAGTAGACGGCGATCAACGCGTAGTCGAGGAATCCGACGTTGAGCCGCAGTACCGAGTCGGCGGCCAAGATGCTGGACGTCACGCATCTACCCCTTCGTTGGAGCGATTGATTTCACAAGTTCTAACAGGAACTCGCAGAAAGTAACAGGGGCGTCGGCCGAAAGGGCCGAAATCGGGCGATGTTGTTTGTTAATGTGCGGTTCCCCCCAGCAGAGGACACGTCAGCCCATGCTCGCCGCCGATCGCCGCGCCGCAATACTGCGCACGTTGCAGGCCGGTGGGTCCGCGCGCGTCGCCGACCTGGCGGCCCAGCTCGACGTGTCGGAGATGACCGTGCGCCGCGACCTCGACGCGCTGCACGCCCAGGATCTGCTGCGCAAGGTGCACGGCGGCGCGGTGGTCCGCCACAACCGCGGCGAGGAGCCGTGGTCGTCGGTGAAGGCCTCCCAGCAGCGCGCCGAGAAGGAGGCGATCGCCGCGGTCGCCGCGAGCACCGTCGAGGACGGCATGACGATCGCGATCAGCGCGGGCACCACCACCACCGAACTCGCCCGCAGGCTCGCGCGGCGACCGAGCATCACCGTGATCACCAACTCGCTGCGGGTGTTCGAGACGCTGACCGACCCGTCGGGTGACGGCGAGGACGGGCCCCAGGCGTATCTCAGCGGCGGCGTCCGCACGCCGTCGGACGCACTGGTAGGCCCGATCGCCGACAACGCGATCGGCTCGTTCCGGGTCGACGCCAGCTACCTCGGCGTGCACGGCTTCGATCCCAGGGTCGGGCTGACCTCGCCCAATGTCGCCGAGGCGCAGACGAATCGGGTGTTGATCGACATCGGCGCGCGACTGTTCGTCCTGGCCGACCACACCAAGTACCAGGAGATCGGCACCAACGTCTTCGCCCGGCTCGACCGGGTCGACACGTTGATCGTCGACGACGGGCTCACCGACCCCGAGCGGCAGCTCGTCGCCGCCGAGGTCCGCGAACTACGGATTGCCGAGGTGGGTGCCTGATGAGCGAGCCACTGCACTGGACGCTGGCGGACGGCCGCGACGAGTACTTCTTCGCGCTGCCGGGTCACACACCACGGCCGGTCGCCGACCGGCGTCCGCTGCCCGCCCGCACGGCCGGGTCCTCTGAGGTCCGCTTCGACCGTCAGACCGGGGAGTGGGTGATCATCGCCGCGCTGCGCCAGGACCGCACCTACAAGCCGCCTGCCGACCAGTGTCCGCTGTGCCCGGGG
>JAQSXQ010000340.1 GCA_029256565.1 Mycobacterium sp. | reverse complement strand
CCATCAGGGTGCCGTAGGACGGGGCGAACATGCTGGCCAGGTTGGCGACGGTGAACAGCACCATGAGCCCGAGCAGCAGCGTCTTGCGTGGCATGCGGGCCGTGAGCGACGCAATCAGCGGTGCGCCGATGACGACGCCCATGGCGTAGGCGGAGATGACGTGTCCGGCGACCGGCTCGGTGATGCGCAGGCTGGCGGCGATGTCGGGGAGCAGGCCCATCGCGACGAACTCGGTGGTGCCGATGCCGAACCCGCCGAGTGCGAGGGCCATCACGGCAAGCCACCGGACGGTCGGGTCGGGCGCGACGACGGACATGGGTCCGGACGGGCGCGACAGGGTGCGAGTCATATGAGAAACGGTAGACCTACTTATGCATGACCTCAAACCAACTTTGGTCTTTTTGGGGCGAAAGTGGCGCAGCTTACGTCGGTGGGGTTCAATCGGGTTGTGACCACAGTCGGCGACGTCTTCGCCCTGATCCGCGAGTTGCGCGACACCACGCGCGCCGAACTCGTGCTGACGACGTCGCTGTCGCGCACCGCGGTGACCGCGCGGGTGGCCGCCCTGCTCGAACTCGGCCTGGTCGCCGAGACCGAACGCGCACCGTCGACCGGCGGACGGCCCGCGACGATGCTCAGCTTCGACGCCGATGCCGGGGTCGTGCTCTGCGTTGCGATCGGCATCAGCCGGACGCGGCTGGCGGTGTGCAACCTCGCCGGCGAGATCGTCGCCACCGCCGACATAGACCAGGAGATGGCGCTGGGGCCCGACGACCTGCTGCCCGACGTCGTCAAGCGACTCGACGTCCTGCTCGCCGACCTTCCCGACGTGCCGGTATACGGCATCGGCGTCAGCCTGCCGGGGCCCGTCGACCGCGAACGCGGCTGCAGCCGGGACTCGCCGATCCTGCGCGGCTGGGACGGTGTCCAGTTGCGGCCGTACTTCGCGGACTTCTCGAGTGCGCCGGTCCTGCTGGACAACGACGCCAACGCGATCGCACTCGGCGAGCGCGGCGGGGAGCGAGAGCGCATCGACGACCTGCTGGTGCTGAAGGTGTCGACCGGGCTGGGCGCAGGCATCATCGCCGGCGGGGAACTGCAGCGGGGCGCGTCTCAGGCGGCTGGCGAGTTCGGCCACAACAAGATTCCCGCGGCGGCGGGCCTTGCATGCCGGTGCGGCGACACCGGGTGCCTCGAGACCATCGCCGCCGGCTGGGCCGTGGTGCATGCCCTACAGCAGCGGGGCTACTCGGTGCGGCACATGCGCGACGTCGTCGAACTCGCGCACGCCGGCGACCCGGAGGTGCGCCGGATGATCCGCGACAGCGGCAGGCACATCGGCGAAGTCCTCGCCGGCGCGGTCAACCTGCTCAACCCGAAGGTCCTCGTCATCGCCGGTGACCTGGCCCGCGCCTACGACATCTTCGTCGCCGGGTTGCGAGAAACGTTGTACGGCAACGCGACTGCGATGGCGACGCGCGAACTCGAGGTGGTGCAGGCGGCCCATGGCGGCCACTCCGCGGTGGTCGGCACCGCGGCCATGGTGCTCGACGAGGTACTGAGCCCCCGCGCCGTGGACCGCTTGGTGGCGCGCGGCCCGGGCGGCTAGGTCGCCTTCGCGATGACGTTCTCCGCAAACCATTCCAGGTTGCGGATCTTGGCGTCGAGCGGCTCGGTGTCCTCACCCATGATGTAGGGGATCCGGAAGCCGACGATGACGTCGGTGATGCCCTTGTCCTCCAGGCGCTTCACGCCGTCGAGAGTGAACCCGTCGATCGAGATCACGTGGATCTGGAACTCGTCGGCGAGGCCGATCCGCTCCTCTTCCTCGCGGAAGCGCGCCAGCTTGGCCAGCAGCGGGTCGAGTTCCTCGGGGTCGCCGCCACCGTGCATCCAGCCGTCGTTGCGGGCGGCCCGCCGCAGCGCCGCGTCCGCGTGTCCGCCGACCAGGATCGGCACCGGCTTGGTGGGCGCCGGCGTCATCTTGAACTTCGGGAAGTCGTAGAAGTCGCCGTGGTACTCGAAGTAGTCACCGGAGGTGAGCCCGCGGATGACGTCGATGCACTCGTCCATCCGCTTGCCGCGCTTGGCGTACGGCACGCCCATGATCTCGTAGTCCTCCGGCCATGGGCTGGTGCCGACGCCGAGGCCGAGGCGGTTGTCGAACATCGCGGCCAGTGAGCCGGCCTGCTTGGCGACCAGCGCGGGCGGGCGGATCGGCAGCTTCAGCACGAAGATGTTGAAGTGCAGCCGCGTGGTCACCGCCGAGAGCGCGCCGATCAGCGCGAACGACTCGATGAAGGCCTTGCCGTCGAGGAACTCCCGGTTCCCGTCCTCGGTGTACGGATACGTCGAGTCGGATTCCTGCGGGTACGCGACGCTGTCCGGGATGGTCATCGCGTGGTACCCGGCCTCGTCGGCAGCCTTCGCCAACGGGATGTAGTACTTCGGGTCGGTCATTGCCTCCGCATACGTGAACCGCATGTGGGGGATACTAGAACACGTTCTAATTCCGCGGTGCCGAACGGCGGGGCCCGGTCATGGGCTCGTCACGCGAACGGCGGAGTGCCAAGGCCTGCGATGGAGTAGTCGCCCTGTTGCGTGCGCTCGGTCAGACGCGCCGCCGCCGTGCGGCCGTTGGCGGTGAGCAGCGCCTCGGGGCGCCGCAGCGCATCGTCGGGGAGTGTGCCGTGAACGGTTCCCCGCCAATGGAATCGGCCGTCGATCGGGTCGAGGTGACCGGCCAGCCGAACCCGTACCGCGTGCTCCTCGTCGGCGATGCGCAAGACGGCGGGACCCTCGTAGGCCTCGTGGTCGCCCGCCGCGGCGGGATCCCGTTCGGCGACGGCCGATGACGGGGCGGCGGGCAGGAAGTTGGTGCGCCGCCACAGTCGGCGGGCGATCGGCCCCATCAGCCCGACCTCCTCGAGGAACGCCGCGAGCGGGGCGAATCCCGAGATCTGCACGTCGTGGCGGTGCGGGCTGCGCCGGGCGACCCGCCGCGCCTCGCGGCCGTCGAGGCCGGCGCGGCGGTACGGCACCGGGTTGGTGAACAGGAACCGGAAGAACAACCCGCCCACGCCGTTGAGGTTTGCCACCCACATCCGGTGCAGGCGCGGCATTTCGCGGACCCGCCTGCGCACGCCGTCGCGCGCGAACTGGATGTGGCGGGCCTCC
The DNA here is from genome assembly GCA_029256565.1 of Mycobacterium sp. GTDB lineage: Bacteria > Actinomycetota > Actinomycetes > Mycobacteriales > Mycobacteriaceae > Mycobacterium. The sequence goes on along the minus strand of JAQSXQ010000340.1, from coordinate 795 downwards.
TCGGTCACGTGAATGCGCATGAGGCGCTGCACCATTGGCTGCAGGTCGGGGTCGTCCATCATTTGGCGCTGCAACGAGTCGAAGATCTCCTCGCCGACGAGGGCGGCCACCCAGAGCAGCGATCCCTTGAAGGCGAGCGGGAGCCCGTTGATCATGATGCGTTGGTAGCGGCGTGGCTGCACGGGTTTGGCGCCGAGTCGCTCGATCGCCTTGCCGAACATGACCATGTGCCGGGTCTCGTCGCCCATCTCGGTGAGCGCGTAGTGCGTGGCGTTCGACGTGGGGTCGGCGTGCATCAGGTCCCGCAGCAGCGCCTGGTTGAGGATGTTCTCGAACCAGATGCCCGCCGAGAGGGTGTTGACGAGTTCCTGTCGGGACAACTCGATTTGCTGCTGCCGGGTCATCGCGTCCCACATGGGGGTTCCGTACAGCGAGACGACGGTGGGTGGCAGGAAGAACTTGTCCGGGTCGAGCGGTGCGTCCCAGTCGATGTCGACGACGGGCGCGTAGGACTTCCGCACCGAACCCCGCAGGAGGCGGTCGGAGACGACGTCTCGCGTCGGGCCGACGGCTGGGCTGGCCTGGCTGGAACGGGTCACCGTTGACGTCCCTTCGTTGCCGATGACTCAACGTAGGTACCTCGGCTCGACCATGTCAATACCCTCGGTACCGGGTACTTTCGGTAGCGGGCCGCCGATTGCGTTTGGCAGATCGGGCGAGGGGTACCGAATGGCACATGGCCACTGACACGAATGCCACTGCGGAGGCCGAGGACAAGGCCCCCGATCCCGACGA
>JAQSXQ010000339.1 GCA_029256565.1 Mycobacterium sp. | reverse complement strand
CCAGCAGCGGGAGCCCGTCCTCCGGAAGGCCGTCATGATCGATCGCGATCGCTTCCCCGTCGACCCTTGGCGACTCGTCGAGAAGAAGTTCTCCCTCGATGACATCGGCGTGACCGAGACGCTCTTCGCGGTCGGCAACGGCTACCTCGGACTCCGCGGCAACCACCCCGAGGGCCGCAACGCGAACGAGCACGGCACCTTCATCAACGGGTTCCACGAGATCTTCCCGATCCGTCACGCCGAGCAGGCCTACGGCTTCGCCGAGGTCGGCCAGACCATCATCAACGCGCCCGACGCGAAGGTCATGCGGGTGTACGTCGACGACGAGCCCCTCGCTCTCGATGTGGCCGACATCCGCGACTACGAGCGCGTCCTCGACATGCGCACCGGGGTGCTCACGCGGAAGCTGCTCTGGGTCACCCCGAGCGGCAAAGAGGTGCAGGTCGACTTCGAGCGGCTGGTGTCGTTCGAGCAGAAGCACCTCGCGATCATGCGTCTGACCGTCACCGTGCTCAACTCCGACGCACCCGTCACGGTCAGCTGCCAGATCGTCAACCGGCAGGACGGCGAGGACGTCTACGGCGGCGCGGCGCCGGGTCGCACGGCTGCCGGCTTCGACCCCCGCAAGACGGAGAAGATCGAGGAGCGCGTCCTGCAGCCGCAGGAGTACTGGCAGAACGACGAGGGTCGCGCCGTCCTGTCGTACAAGGCCTCGAACTCGGGCATGACGGTGTCCGTCGTCGCCGACCACCTCGTCGAGACCGAGAACGAGTACTCGGCCCGCCGCCTCGTCGAGCCCGACATCGCCAAGAACGTCTTCCGCGTGCACGCGAAGCGGGGCGTGCCCGTGACCGTCACCAAGCTCGTCAGCTACCACACGTCGCGGGGCGTCCCCGCGCGAGAGCTCGTGGATCGGGGTCGGCGGGTGCTCGACCGCGTCCGCGAGGAGGGCGTCGACGCGCAGTTCGAGCGGCAGGCGGCGTGGTGCGCCGACTTCTGGCGTCGCTCCGACGTGCGCATCGGCGGCCACGAGGACCTGCAGCAGGCGACTCGGTGGTGCCTGTTCCAGCTCGCTCAGGCGGCGGCGCGAGCCGACGGACAGGGCGTGCCCGCCAAGGGCGTCTCGGGGTCGGGCTACAGCGGTCACTACTTCTGGGACACCGAGGTCTACGTGCTGCCGTTCCTGGCGTACACGACGCCGCTGTGGGCGCGGAACGCCCTGCGGATGCGCTACCTCATGCTGCCCGCGGCGCGGCGCCGGGCCCGTCAGCTCAACGAGGCCGGCGCGCTGTTCCCGTGGCGGACGATCAACGGCGAGGAGGCCTCGGCCTATTACGCCGCCGGCACCGCGCAGTACCACATCAACGCCGACGTCAGCTTCGCGCTCGCGAAGTACGTGCGGGCCACCGGCGACGTCGACTTCCTCTATCGCGAAGCCGTCGACATCGCCGTCGAGACGGCACGTCTGTGGTCGACACTCGGGTTCTGGCGGTTCGGCGAGAACGGCGACGCCGAGTCGTTCCACATCCACGGTGTCACCGGACCCGACGAATACACCACGGTCGTCAACGACAACCTCTTCACCAACGTCATGGCCCGCTTCAACCTGCGGTTCGCGGCGCGGACGGTGCGCGAGATGGCCGACGAGGCCCCCGATGCCTACCGCGCGCTGGTCGAACGCCTCGACCTCGACCCCGGCGAGGCCGACGCGTGGGAGCACGCGGCCGAGGCCATGCACATCCCGTTCAGCGACTCGCTGCGGATCCACCCGCAGGACGCGGTGTTCCTCGAGCGCGAGGTGTGGGACCTCGAGAACACCCCCGACAGCCAGCGCCCGCTGCTGCTGCACTTCCACCCGCTGGTCATCTACCGCTACCAGGTGCTCAAGCAGGCGGACGTCGTGCTCGCGCTGTTCCTGCAGGGGAACCATTTCACCGGCGAGGAGAAACTGGCCGACTTCGAGTACTACGACCCGCTCACGACGGGCGACTCGACCCTGTCGGGGGTCGTGCAGTCGATCCTCGCGGCCGAGGTCGGCTACCAGGACCTCGCCCTGGAGTACTTCCTCGAGTCGATCTACGTCGACCTCGGCGACCTCCACAGCAACGCCGCCGACGGCGTCCACGTCGCGTCGGCCGGTGGCGTATGGACCTCGCTGGTCTCCGGATTCGGCGGGATGCGCGACCACTACGGCGATCTCAGCTTCGACCCGCGCCTGCCGCGCGACTGGCCGTCGCTCGAGTACACCCTGCACTGGCAGGGCACTCGGCTCGACATCACGCTGACCGCCGACGCGATGACGGTGGTGGCCGGACCGGGGCAGGCGGTGGACTTCTCGGTGCGGGGCCGTGACGTGCGGGTCGCCGGTGGCGAGACCGTGCGGATCCCCCTCGCGGGGCAGGGGCCGCTGCTGTCCGGACGGCCGTCGCTGCGCCAGCTGGCCGAGTCGCGCCGCGAGGACGGGTCGCTGCTGTCGGCCTCCGTGCCGGACGCGACCGTGACGACCACGATTCCCACCGTGACCACCGAGATCCCGGTCATCACGGGCGAGATCCCCGTGGTCGAGGGTTACGACCGGACCTTCAGCGACCAGCAGGTGCGCACCGGCGCCGACTCCTGATCCGGCCGGGTCGGACCTTCGCGGGCTCCGCGAGGGGCGTCAGGCCGGGACCGCGTCGGCCGGCGCGTCGGCGGCGAGAGCCTCATCGGCCATGATCGCGCGCACCGCGTCGCGGCCGGCGCGGTTGGCCCCGACCGTCGACTGCGACGGGCCGTAGCCGATGAGGAAGAGCCGCGGCTCGTCGAGCGAGCGGCCGTTCGCGACCCGGATGCCGCCCGCCGCGGTCCGCAGGCCCAGTGGCGCGAGGTGCGGGATGTCGGCGCGGAAGCCGGTCGCCCAGAGGATCGCGTCGGCAGGCTCGAACCCGCCGTCGGGCATGCGGACGCCGGCCGGCTCGATCCGCTCGAACATCGGATGCCGCACGAGCACGCCCCGCGCCTGCGCCGACGCCGCCCAGCGGTTCCAGTGCAGGCCCGTCACCGAGATGACGCTGCCGGGTGGGAGACCGCGACGCACCCGTTCCTCGACACCCGCGATCGCCGCGATGCGGGCGGCGGTGTCGAAGCCGCCGGCATCCCACCGCAGCTCGTTGCGGGTGACCCAGTAGGTGTCGGCGACCTCCGAGATCTCGTCGAGGAGCTGTATCGCCGAGATCCCGGCGCCGACGATGATCACGCGCTGGCCGGCGAACTCGTCGGCCGAGACGTAGTCGTGCACGTGCAGCTGGCGGCCGGCGAACGTCTCGGCTCCGGGGTAGTGCGGCCAGAACGGGCGACGCCAGGTGCCGGTGGCGTTGATGACCGACCGGGCGGACCAGGATCCGGTCGTGGTGACGACCCGCAGCCTGCCGCGCGGATCGTCGTCCTCCCGCTCCACCCGGCGAACCTCGACGGGTCGGTGCACCCGCAGGTCGAACCGGCGCTCGTAGTCGCCGAAGTAGGCGGGCAGCACCGTGCGTGCGGCTGCGCGCGGATCGGCCGGCGGCACGGCGAAACCCGGCAGTTCATGGATGCCGTTGACGGTCTCCATCCGAAGCGATTCCCACCGGTGCTGCCACGCTCCGCCCGGAGCGCTCTCGGCGTCGAGGACGACGAACGAGCGTGCCGGACCGCTCGGCGGGAGCCCTCCGGGTGCGACGGGTACGAACCCGCGCCGGCGCAAGTGGTAGGCGGCCGAGAGGCCCGCCTGCCCCGCGCCGATGACGACGACGTCCACGCGCGCGCTTCCCATGCCCTCTGCAACCCCGTCGACGCGCGCGCTGTTCCCGCGGCGGGGATGAGGGCACGGCCCGTGTCGGCGGTACGCCGTAGTCTGTTCGGGTGACCACCGCCCTCTACCGCCGCTACCGTCCCGAAGCGTTCGGCGAGATGATCGGCCAGTCGCAGGTGACCGAACCCCTGATGACGGCGCTCCGCT
>JAQSXQ010000338.1 GCA_029256565.1 Mycobacterium sp. | reverse complement strand
CACGTCATCGAGTCGTTCGTCCCACCCATGGTCGCCGCGGGTCGCGGCGGTCACCTGGTCAACGTGTCGTCGGCCGCCGGCCTCGTCGCGCTGCCATGGCACGCCGCGTACAGCGCGAGCAAGTACGGGCTGCGCGGGGTCAGCGAGGTGCTGAGGTTCGACCTGGCGCGCCACGGCATCGGGGTGTCGCTGGTGGTCCCCGGCGCCGTCAAGACGCCGCTCGTGCAGACCGTGGAGATCGCAGGCGTCGACCGCGAGCACCCGCAGGTGCGCAAGTGGGTCGACCGGTTCGGTGGTCACGCCGTCTCGCCCGAGCACGTCGCCGACCGCATCCTGGTCGGCATGGGACGCAACCGCTACCTGATCTACACCTCGCCCGACATCCGGGCCCTCTACGCCTTCAAGCGGTTCGCGTGGTGGCCGTACAGCGTCGCCATGCGCCAGGTGAACGTGATCTTCACCAAGGCGTTGCGGCCGTCGAAGGCAGCCTGACGCTCAGCGCTTGCCCCAATCCCACGGTGGCCCAGTCAGATTCGTCTGACCGGTGATGCGAGTCTCGCCCCAGTCCTTGTACAGTTCGATCTCCGCGGCGTCCTCGCCCGCCAGGAGTTCGCGCATGGCGGGGGAGTGCGTGACCACCACGACCTGCGTCACCGCCGCGGCCGACCGGATCATCGCCGCGAGCGGCGCGATGAGGTCGGGGTGCAGCGACGTCTCCGGTTCGTTGAGCACCATGAGCGACGGCGGCGACGGGCTGAGCAGCGCCGCGCCCCACAGCAGGAAGCGCAGGGTGCCGTCGGACAGTTCGGCGGTGCGCAGCGGGCGCAGCATGCCCTTCTGCTGCAGTTGGAGTTCGAACAGGCCGTCGTTGGCGGCCACCGACACCGTGGCCCCGTCGAAGGCCTCGGCGACCGCGCGATGCAGATCGTCGAAACCCGCCTCGACGATGGTCTGCACCGCGGCAGCCAGGTCGGCGCCGTCGTCGGCGAGCACGGGCGTGCGGGTGCCGACGCGCGGCTGGCGTGCGGGTGCCCCGGCGTCGACCCGGAAGCCGTCGTAGAAACGCCACGTGCGCAACCGGTCCCGCACCGCGGCCAGTTCGGGCAGCGCACCGGCGCTCGCGAACTCGGCCAGCACGCTGCGGTAGGGAGGCAGCGATTTGGTGAGTTGGTCGAATCCGCGTCCGGACTCCGAAGCCACCTCGGCGTAGTCGCGGCCGCGCGAGACCAGCGTCGCACTCCTGCGCAGCCGCGGGCCCGCGAACACCGCCTCGCGCTTGATCTCGGGGTCGCGCCCGAACATCGACTTGGGACCGGCGTACTGGGGCAGTCCGAGATCGATCAGGTAGCCGAAGTCGTCTGAGCTGAACCCGAGTTCGAGTGAGACGGGCCGGTTGCGGGTGGTGCCCTCGACGGTGCCGGTGCGACGCGCTCCGCCGAGACCCTCGGGCCCGGCCCACAGCACGGACTCGAGGCCGCCCTCGCGGGCCAGCGAGCCGATGACCTCGTTGCGCGCGCAGGCCGCGAGCAGACCGAGCGCGCGGTAGACCGACGACTTGCCGGTGCCGTTGGCACCCGTCACGACGGTGAGGCGGGACAGCGGCATGATCACTTCGCGCAGCGATCGGTAGCCCCGGACGGCGACGGTGTGCAGCACGGTGGCGACGTTAGCCCGGGAGACCGACGGATTCGGGTTGGGCGGGGTCGGAGCCCGCCATGGCCAACTCGAGTCGCACGCCGAGCAGGCGCACCGGCCTGTCGAGTTCGAACTGGTCGAATACGGCCAGCGCCGTCTCGACGACCGTGGCCTCGTCGGTGGTGGGCGCAGGCAGTTTGCGGATCTTCGTCCTGGTGAAGAACGTCTTGGTGCGCATCGTCACCGCGACCCGGGTGACGACGCGCTCCTGCGCCACCACCTCGGCGAGGGTCTGCTTGGCCAAAGTCTCGATGGCTGAGTCCATCTCGTCGCGGTCGGTCAGATCGGTCGGAAACGTGGTGACGTGACTGCGCGAGCGCGGCACCCACGGCTCGGACCGCACGGTCTCGTCGCCGCCGCCCTTGGCGAGCAGCAGGATCCCCAGTCCGGTCGACGGGCCGAAGGCGTCGGTGAGCACCGCGGGGTCGGTGGTCGCGAGGTCGGCGACCGTGGTGATGCCCATGCCCGCGAGACGCTTCGCGGTCTTCGGGCCGACACCCCACAGCGCGTCGACGCCCCGGTCGCCCATGACGGCCATCCAGTTCTCGTCGGTCAGCGCGTAGACCCCGCCCGGCTTCCCGAAGCCCGTCGCCACCTTGGCCCGCTGCTTGTTGTCGCTGATGCCGACCGAGCACGACAGGCCCGTCTCGGCGGCGACGACGGTGCGGATGCGCTCGGCGAACTCGACGGGGTCGATCGTGCCGTCCGGGTCGTCGAGTCCGACGTACGCCTCGTCCCAGCCCCACACCTCGACGGGGTGGCCGAGATCGCGCAGCAGGCCCATCACCTGTTCCGACGCCTCGTCGTAGGCCGCGGAGTCCGACGGCAGGAACACCGCGTCGGGGCACTTGCGTGCCGCCGCGCGCAGCGGCATGCCCGCATGGACGCCGAACTCACGTGCCTCGTACGACGCGCACGTGACGACCTTGCGTGGTTCGGCCGGATCGCCGTTGCCGCCGACGATCACCGGCGACCCGACGAGGTCGGGACGCCTGCGCAGTTCGACCGACGCGAGGAACTGGTCGAGGTCGACGTGCAGGACCCAACTCATGTCAGGTACCGCACAGCTTTCGAACCACGTCCTCCCAGGCCTTGCCCTGCGTCTCCAGGCTGCGGCGCAGGTCCTCGACCTGGTGGGTGACGTAGTCGGCGTCGAGCAGGGACAGTAGTGCGTCGGTCTGGCCGTCGAGGTCGCCGCTGGTGCCTGCGGTGGCGAGCAGCATCCGGATGTGGGAGCGGTGCAGCATCGCCGGCGCGTTGAACCGGGTCTGCGGGTCGCGGCCCGCGTCCGACAGCAGCGCGCGGTGGTCCCAGGCGAAGCGGAGGCGTTCGCGGCCGTAGGCCAGCAGTCGCTCGAGCGGCGGAGCCCCGGGGCCGAGTGGAGGCGGACCAAACATGAAGGCCTGCTGCTGTACCTTCTCGTCCTCGTCGAGCAGGACGATCATCAGGCCCGCGCGGCTGCCGAACCGGCGGAACAGCGTGCCCTTGCCGACCCCGGCAGCCGAGGCGACGTCGTCCATGGTGACCGCGTCGGCGCCGTGCTCGGCGATGAGCGTGCGAGCCGCGTCGAGGAGCAGCGCCCTGTTGCGGGCCGCATCGCCGCGTTCGTGCGGCGCAGAATCGGTGATCGGGAGCCCGGCCAGCCCGGCTGACTCGTTGATGGCGGCCACTACCGCACTTTAGCTCAGCCGGAATCAATCGGACCACGGTCCGGTTATCCTATGCAAGCATCACGGGGCTACGAAAGGGATTGAAGATGTCGAACGTCAAGGTATTGGTTCTGCTGGGCAGCCTCCGGAAGGAGTCAGTGAACAGGCAACTCGCCGAACTCGCCACGGACGTCGCGCCTGCGGGGACGTCGGTCGAGCTGTTCGACCGGCTGGGTGAGGTGCCCTTCTACAACGAGGACATCGACAACGAGGACGCACCGGAACCGGTGCGGGCACTGCGTGCCGCGGCCGCCGAGGCCAACGCTGCGCTGATCGTCACGCCCGAGTACAACGGCAGCATCCCGGGCGTGTTGAAGAACGCCATCGACTGGCTGTCGCGGCCGTACGGCAGCAGCGCGTTCGCGGGCAAGCCCGCCGCGGTGGTGGGTGCTGCGTTCGGTCAGTACGGCGGCGTGTGGGCGCACGACGAGACCCGTAAGTCCTTCGGCATCGCTGGCGCCCGGATCGTGGAGGACCTCAAGCTGTCCCTCAAGCTGTCCATCCCGGCCACGTCGTTCGACGGCAAGCACCCGCGCGAGAACGCCGAGGTGGTCTCCGACCTGCGGGACGTCGTCGAGAAGCTGGTGGCAGAGGTCGGCTGACCCGCTAGATCCCAAGCCGCCGGTGCGCCCGATCGGGTGCGCCGGCGGCTTTGCTGTTGGAGGACTGTCCGATGGCGGAGGCCCGCTCGGTGTCGGTGCCGCCTGGTAGAACGGCACCAGACGCACGACACGGCCCGGATGTGACGTGCGACACGCCGGTGATTTCTAGTCCTGAGCGCTTACGACCAGGGAATTCCATGAATGTCGTTCAGAACATCTTGTATCCGTATCGCTTGTCGGCCACTAGGTGTAGTGTCTTGCAGACCGACA
>JAQSXQ010000337.1 GCA_029256565.1 Mycobacterium sp. | reverse complement strand
CGCGGCCGAGTTCGTCGTCCTTCAACCCGTCGAGATCCGCGTGCAGCCGCCTCGGCGTGGTGCCCTTGCGGAGGTGGACGAACGATTCCATGGCGACTCCTTCGGCGCATTGAACTAAAAGTGACATTAGTTTTACTTCTGGAGCGCGTCAACACCCGTCAACCGTCGAGGTCGACCCGAATCGTCAAGAGATTGGTGCCGAACGTGCGCACGCCGAAGCTGTTGAACGAGGGGAGCGACTCGAGCCGACGCCGGGGGTCGTCGTCGGGCACCAGGTGCGCAGCCCCGGAATGCCAGCGTCCCCGTAGGCGCACCCGCACCCGGGGATTCGCCTGGATGTTCTTGACGTACTGCGACTGGTCGCCGAACTCGGAGACGAACCAGAACTCGTCGTCGATCCGGCTGCCGCCGAGTGGGGTGCGCCGGGGCTGGCCGGATTTGCGCCCCGTCGTTTCGAGCAGTGTCTGAAGGGGATTCCGTCGCATCACGGGGTTGGCGACGTTCTTCTGGAAGAAGGCGGTGAAGCGGTCACGTACGTCGTCGGCCATGCACCGCAGCCTTCCTCACACCATCGCCGTGCGTGGGATCTTCATGCCGAGCGTCAGGGCGCCTGCCAGCTCGCGACTGGTGTCGTAGTCGAACACCACGTGGCCGGAAAGGACGTCGACGTCGCGCTTGAAGCGCTGCAGCGGGCTGTCCAGGAAGTGCACGCTGGCGCCCGACGCCTCGAACAGCATCGCGATGACCGCTCGGGATTCGCGAACGACGTGCGCGGCCGCCATCCGCGCATCGCCACGGACCGAGCGCCCCACGACCTCGCCCGCGGTCACCGTGGCCTCGATCTGGTCGACGGTGGAGTGGAGCAGCCCGTGCAGTGCGCGCAGTCGCACCCTGGCCTCCGCCAGCCGGGCCTGGGCGATGGGCTTGTCCTTCTGCATGACGCCCTCGTAGGCCAGTACGCGTTGCCCGACCCGGTCGGCGTACAGCTGCGTGACGCGCTCGGCGCTGCCCAGGGCTGGCATGGCCGCGAGGAGGGCGAGTGCGGGCACCAGCGGCCATCGGTACGTCGGGCTGTCGTGCAACTGCGCGCCGGGAGCCGTGCCGCCGTAGATGTCGGCGACCCGCACCACCCGGTGGTCGGGCACGAAGACGTCGGCGACGACCGCGTCGTTGGAGCCGGTCGCGCACATGCCGTCGGTGTGCCAGACGTCCTCGATCGTCACGTCGTCGATGGGGAGCAGTGCCAGCGCGGGGTAGAGCGCCGCCGGGTCGTCGGGGCCGCAGATGCAGGCCACGATCATCCAGTTGCCGCCCATCGCGCCGGTGGCCCACGACCATCTGCCGGTCAGTCGGATGCCGCCGTCGACGGGAAGGCCGCGGCCGGTGGGTGCCAGCGGGGCAGGCGCCAGGAAGGGTCGGGTGCGGAACGCCTCCTCCTGGGCCTGCTCGCCGAACAGCGCGAGCATCCAGTTGTGCAGGGCGTAGAAGCCGATGGTCCACGCACTCGACGTGCAGCCGTGGGCCATGCGCCGCACGGGGTCGAGCACCTCCGGGAAGGCCGCCTGGTCGCCACCGAAGCGCTTGGGCACCAGTAGTTCGGTGAAGCCGCTCGCCGCGAGGTCGTCGAGCGTCTCATCAGGCAGACGCCGCATTTGCTCGGCGCTGCGCGCGCGGTCGGTGAGCCGTTCGACGAAGTCATCCGTGATGGCGGTTGGCATCGCCGAAACCTAACATACTTTTTAGTATGGAAGCTGCCTGGCTGGAGATCAGTGGGCGAGCATCAGGTCGAGGAAGCGTTCCGCCTGGGCGGCGTCGCGAGGCCCGGGCGCGCTGCCGGATAGGTGCAGGAGGCCGATCCCTGCGGCGAACGTCGCGTTGGCGCGCGCGTCGGCCTCCTCGTCGTCGAACCCGAAGTCGACGAACGCGTCGCGAACCGCACGCAGGACCCTGCGATCTGCTGCCCGCACGCCCGCGGCGACCGATTCGTCGGTGCGGGCCCACTCGCGCATGGCCCGCTCGAGCGTCCAGTGCGTCGGGCTCACCAGCGACGCCATCATCCGCGTCAGTCGTTCGCGGGGCGGCAACACGCCGAGTTCCTCGAAATCGCGTCGATCCCCGTCGCGAAGTTGGCCCCAGGACGTGACGAGCGCGGATCGGTAGGCGGGCATTCCGGTGAAGTGCCAATAGAAACTGCCCTTGGTGACCCCGAGTCGGGCACAGAGCGAGTCGACCTTCAAGGCCTTGATGCCCTGCTCAGCGAGGATGGCGAAGCCCGCCTGCAGCCAATCGTCGATGCCGAGGCGTGCCGCCGAACCGTCGTCCGAGTGGCCCCGCGAAGTTGCCATGGCGGCACTCTACGGGCGGTCGAAACGCCGTTTCTGACGACGCCGTCACCGGCCCTGGACTTTCTGAAGGCGACGGCTACATGTTTTACTGCCTTCACCACAACTGAATGCTTACGGTCTACTCGACTATGCCCGTGGCGTGGTTGAGTGGGCATATCGCGGGGCATTGGCGCCGCCGCGGTGCTAGAAGCGGTCATCCGGCCGCAGGATGCACGGCCTCATGCCGTAAACGGAACTGAATGGGAAACTCTTTGATGTTTGACAGAATTGGCGGCCGATGGGCGCGCCGGTTGTTTGTGTCGGTCATGGCGGCGGTCATGCTGCCCGCGGTGATCGGCCTCACGGGCGGTAGCGCGACCGCGGGGGCGTTCTCACGCCCCGGTCTGCCGGTGGAGTATCTGATGGTGCCGTCGCCGAGCATGGGCCGCGACATCAAGGTGCAGTTCCAGAGCGGTGGCCCGAACTCGCCGGCCATCTACATGCTCGACGGCCTGCGCGCACGCGATGACTTCAACGGCTGGGACATCGAGACCGCAGCCTTCGAGTGGTACGTCGACTCGGGCATGTCCATGGTCATGCCGGTCGGTGGCCAGTCCAGCTTCTACGCCAACTGGTACAAGCCGGCCTGCGGCAAGTCGGGCTGCTTGACCTACAACTGGGAGACCTTCCTGACTCAGGAACTCCCCGCCTACCTGGCCGCCGAGAAGGGCGTCCGGAGCGATGGCGGCGCAGCCGTCGGTCTGTCCATGGCGGGTAGCGCGGCGCTGACGCTGGCTGCGCACCACCCCGGCCAGTTCATCTACGCCAGCTCGATGTCCGGGTTCCTGAACCCGTCCGAGGGCTGGTGGCCCTTCCTGATCAACATCTCGATGGGCGACGCCGGTGGCTACAAGGCCAACGACATGTGGGGCCCGGCCGAGACCGATCCCGCCTGGAAGTACAACGACCCGATGGTGCAGCTCCCGACCCTGGTCGCGAACAACACCCGCCTCTGGATCTACTGCGGCAACGGCCAGCCCAACGAGCTCGGCGGCGGCAACCTGCCCGCCAAGTTCCTCGAGGGCCTGACCGTGCGCACCAACCGCACCTTCCAGGACAACTACATCGCTGCCGGTGGCAAGAACGGGGTCTTCAACTTCCCCGATGCCGGTACCCACGCCTGGGCGTACTGGGGTCAGCAGCTTCAGCAGATGAAGCCCGACCTCCAGCGCGTGCTGGTCGCCTGATGTGAGCCGGGTGGCGGGCTGCTTCTGATTTCTCAGAAACCGCCCGCCACCCGCACCACACCCCGGCCGGAGTAACGGCCGGCCCGCACCTCGTCGATCACGGACACCACGTCCTTGACATCGACGGGGTGTTTTACGTTGTCCAGGTGCTGAGGCCGCATCGAGTCGCTCAGCCGCCGCCACAGCTCCCGCCGGGCCTCGATGGGCAGCATGACCGAGTCGATGCCCAGCAGCGCCACTCCGCGCAGGATGAACGGCATCACGGTGGTGTTGAGTGCCGGCCCGCCCGTCAGCCCGCTGGCGGCCACGGCGCCGCCGTAGGCGATGGTGCTCAGGACGTGGGCGAGCGTGGCGCCGCCGACGCAGTCCACGGCGCCGGCCCACCGCGTCTTGTTCAGCGGCCGGGGCTTGGCGTC
>JAQSXQ010000336.1 GCA_029256565.1 Mycobacterium sp. | reverse complement strand
AGCACGTAGAGGCCGCCTGCGGCGATGACCTCCTCGGCCTCCTTCGCCACCTCGGCCTTGACGTCGGCGATCGTCTGATCCCACGCGGCTTCGTAGTCCTCCGGCGTCTCGACGGGATCGAGCCCGCGGTCGCGCAGCCGCTTGTCGGCGAGGTAGTCGGGGTTGCCGCCGAGCACGATGTCGGTACCGCGACCGGCCATGTTCGTCGCGACGGTGATGGCCGCGCGCCGGCCGGCCTCGGCGATGATGCCGGCCTCCTGCTCGTGGAACTTGGCGTTCAGCACGTTGTGCGGGATGCGGCGCTTGGTGAACTGCTTGGACAGGTACTCCGAGCGTTCGACGCTCGTCGTGCCGATCAGGACCGGCTGGCCCTTCTCGTAGCGCTCGCTGACGTCGTCGACGACCGCGATGTACTTGGCTTCCTCGGTCTTGTAGATCAGGTCGGACTGGTCGGCGCGGATCATCGGCTTGTTGGTGGGGATGCTGACCACGCCGAGGCCGTAGATCTCGTGCAGCTCGGCCGCCTCGGTCTGCGCGGTGCCGGTCATGCCGGAGAGCCGGTCGTAGAGGCGGAAGTAGTTCTGCAGCGTGATCGTGGCGAGCGTCTGGTTCTCGGCCTTGATCTCGACGTGCTCCTTGGCCTCGATGGCCTGGTGCATGCCCTCGTTGTAGCGCCGGCCCAGCAGCACGCGGCCGGTGAACTCGTCGACGATCAGGACCTCGCCGTTGCGGACGATGTAGTCCTTGTCGCGCTGGAACAGTTCCTTGGCCTTGATGGCGTTGTTCAGGTAGCTCACCAGCGGTGAGTTCGCGGCCTCGTAGAGGTTGTCGATGCCGAGCTGGTCCTCGACGAACTCCACGCCGATCTCGTGCACGCCGATGGTGCGCTTGCGGATGTCGACCTCGTAGTGCTTGTCCTTCTCCATCAGCGGAGCGAGACGGGCGAACTCGAGGTACCAGTTCGACGCGCCGTCGGCGGGTCCGGAGATGATCAGCGGCGTACGGGCCTCGTCGATGAGGATCGAGTCGACCTCGTCGACGACCGCGAAGTTGTGGCCACGCTGCACCATGTCGGCGGTCGAGTGCGCCATGTTGTCGCGCAGGTAGTCGAAGCCGAATTCGTTGTTCGTGCCGTAGGTGATGTCTGCGGCGTAGGCGACGCGACGCTCGTCGGGCGTCATCTGCGACAGGATCACGCCGACGTCGAGCCCGAGGAAGCGGTGGATGCGGCCCATCGACTCGCGGTCGCGCTTGGCCAGGTAGTCGTTGACGGTGACGATGTGGACGCCCTTGCCGCTCAACGCGTTGAGGTAGGCGGGCAGCACGCTGGTCAGGGTCTTGCCCTCACCGGTCTTCATCTCCGCGACGTTGCCGAAGTGCAGCGAGGCGCCACCCATGAGCTGCACGTCGAAGGGCCGCTGGCCCAGCACGCGCCACGCCGCCTCGCGGGCCACCGCGAATGCTTCTGGCAGCAGGTCGTCGAGCGACTCGCCGTCGGCGATGCGCTTCTTGAACTCGTCGGTCTTCGCGCGCAGTTCGGCGTCGGAGAGCTTCTCCGTGTCGTCGGCCAACGAGTTGACGTATTCGGCGACCTTCTTGAGGCGCTTGACCATGCGGCCTTCGCCAATTCGGAGCAATCTCGTCAGCACGCTGCATCCCCTGCGGGTTCGATGGATCTTTCGATTGACCGGTGTTCCGTCAAACGACACCCATCGTAGGTGACTCGCCGAGACAACCGCCCAAACCGGCACGTGAGCCCCCGTTCGGGGACCCCGTGCCGGCCGGGGTGGTCAGGACAGTCTGATCAGCCCGTAGTCGTAGGCGTGCCGTCGGTAGACGACGCTCGGCCTGTCGCTCTCCTTGTCGTGGAACAGGAAGAAGTCGTGGCCGACGAGTTCCATCTCGTAGAGGGCGTCGTCGACGGTCATCGGGTTGGCGGGGTGTTCCTTGGTCCGCACGATGTGTCCGGGTTCGTGTTCGGTGGCCGCGCCGTTCTGGTCGGCGGCCTCTTCCGCAACGGGAACGGGAGGAAGGAATGCATCGGGGTCGACGACCTTGGTCGCCTCGGCCACCGACACCGGCGTCTTGTCGCCGTAGTGGATCTTGCGTCGGTCCTTGCTGCGACGGAGTCGGTTCTCGAGTTTGCTTACCGCGCCCTCGAGCGCGGCGTAGAAGCTGTCGGCGCAGGCCTCTCCGCGAACCACCGGGCCGCGGCCGCGCGCCGTGATTTCCACGTGCTGGCAGTTCTTGCGTTGACGACGGTTGCGCTCGTGGTCGAGTTCGACGTCGAACAGGTAGATGGTGCGATCGAAGCGCTCGAGGCGAGCCAGCTTCTCTGAGACGTAGGTGCGGAAGTGGTCGGGGACTTCGACGTTGCGGCCCTTGACGACCACCTCGGCGCTTGGCGCTGCTGGCCGTTCCCCGTCGACGACCATGGTCGACTGGTCGGGTTGCACGGATTTTACTGACATACTTGGCATCTCGTTTCTCTTCGCGTCGCACGCATCGAGGCGTGCCGGCTAATCGGGAAACGCGCCGACGGGACCTGCAAGTCGCCACCCACCGGCGCAAGGTGTCGAGGACTCACCTCCTACCGCTGCCAGGCGATGTGGCGTTGATCGAATCAACGCCCTCGTGAGGAACTCACGATCGGTTGTTTCCGAAGGTAGTCCGAGTTCACCGGTTCGTGCCACAAATTTCGCAGACCGGTCGCCAACTGTTCGTTCCCGTTCACCTCGGCGTGACACCGGTCGACGGTCAGGCGTGGGCGATGGCAAGGACCGCGGTGACGCGCACGCCGGCTGTTTGCAGGACGCGGACCGATTCGGCTGCCGTGGCACCGGTCGTCACGACGTCGTCGATCAGGACCACCTCACCCCCAACCGGCCGTCGCAGCCGGACTCGGCCGGCGACGTTGCGTTGCCGCTCGGCGGCGGACAAGCCGACCGAATCCCTGGTGAACGCGCGCATGCGCAGCGCTTCGACGACCACGCCATCGGGTCCCGCCGCGAGCTTGGCCATGCGGGAGACGGGGTCGCCCCCGCGCCGGCGGGCAGAGGTCGCACGGGTGGGTGCGGGCACCAGCACCAGCCCACCCGGTACGACGCCCCAGGTCACCAGCCTGGTTAGACCGATCCTCAGCGCGGCGCCCAGCGGACCGACGAGGTCGGCGCGCCCCCGTTCCTTGACTGCGACGATGGCCTGCCTGCGGGCGCCTGCGTAGCGGCCGAGCACGAACACAGGCACGCCGGGGTCCAGTCGCGGCGAGACCAGCAGCGGCTCGGCGGCCCTGGTCACGAGCGCGTCCGAGCAGGGCCCGCACCACCGGACACCCGGTGCGCCGCAGCCGCCGCATTCGAGCGGGAGGACGAGATCGGCCAGCACGCGACCAGTCTGGGGCGGGCCTCCGACACCCGTCGTCGCGAAGGCGGCCGCCCGCGGTGTCGAGTCACTTACAGTTGGCCGATCGTTAGACCGACTACGTGGAGGCACAGTGACTGAAGACGACGGCGGGCGGACGGCACTCGTCATCGGAGGCGCGTCGGGCATCGGCTGGGCCTCGGCGAAGGCCCTGGCCGCCGAGGGGTACCGGGTGTTGGTCGCCGACCTGGACGCCGACGGTGCGTCGGCGCGGGCCGCCGAACTCGGTGGCCCGCACGCGTCGGCTGCCGTGGACGTCACCGACGAGGACTCGGTCGCTGCGCTATTCGAGGCGTCCGGCCCGCTCGACGTCGTGGTCACCACGGCGGGCTTCAGCAACATCAGCCTGATCGTCGACATGCCCGTCGACCAGTTCCGCTCCGTCATCGACGTCTGCCTGACGGGGTCGCTGATCGTCGCCAAGCACGCGGGCCGCAATCTGCGCGATGGCGGTGCGCTGCTGTGGATTTCGTCGCTCAACGGCCGCCAGCCCGCGGCCGGGATGAGCGCCTACTGCTCGGCCAAGGCGGGACTGTCGATGCTCACGCAGGTGGCCGCCATGGAGCTGTCGGC
>JAQSXQ010000335.1 GCA_029256565.1 Mycobacterium sp. | reverse complement strand
CCACCGGGGGTGGAGCCGGCATTGAATACTTGACCCCGTGTCGGGAGCCATGATCGTGGTCTACGTCCTCGCTGCCCTGGCGGTGGCCGAGGCCGTCGCGCTCGTCGTGCTGTCCCTGCGACTGCGGGCCCGGGACGAGGAGATCGACGCGCTAACCCGTCGACTGAACACCCGCGCGAACCTCCTGTCCGGCGGGCGTGAAGCGGTCAAGCAGGTCTGGCAGACGGCCAACATCATCCGCAAGGAGGGCCTCGGCGCGGCGGTGCGCACCTCCATCGAGGACCTCGCCGACTGGGCCGAGGTGGAACGACCGGACCTCGCGCGCCTCGCGCCGAACGGCCGCATCGCAATCGTCTTCTCCGACATCGAGGAATCGACGGCCCTCAACGAGCGGATCGGTGACCGGGCGTGGGTCCGCCTCATCGGCCGCCACGACAAGATGGTCAGCCGCCACGTCAAGCGCCACTCCGGTCACGTCGTCAAGAGCCAGGGCGACGGCTTCATGATCGCGTTCGCCGACTCGGCAGACGCGGTGCGGTGCAGCATCGGCATGCAACACGCTCTCAGCAAGCGGCCGAACGGAATTCGGGTCCGCATCGGCATCCACGTCGGCAAGTCGGTGCGCCGCGGCGACGACCTGTTCGGCCGCAACGTCGCGATGGCGGCCCGGGTGGCCGCGGCAGCCGACGGCGGCGAGATCCTGGTGAGCGAACCCGTCCGGGACGCCGTGAGCGGCCACGACGACATCGAGTTCGACGCCGGCCGCGAGGTCGAGCTCAAGGGCTTCAGCGGCACCCACCGGCTCTACGCCGTCGAGTCCTAGGCGTCCTCCGGCGGCGGCGATGCCTCCGCCAGACGCTGATGCAGCCGCGCGCGGACGTCGTCCGGCGTATAGGCGTTGCGCTTGCGTTGATCGCGGGCGACCAGCGCGCCGCCTGCCATGACGCCCGCGACGCCCGCCAACCCGACCCACTTCCAGATCCCTCGCATCCATGCGATTCTGCCTAAGCTGCGCTGGTGAATGCGAACACCGTGACGTTGGACCGGGCGCTGGCCGAGACGCGAACCGGCGACGTGTGGCTGTTCCGTGGCGATTCCGGCCCCGACCGGGCCATCCAGACGATGACCAACGCACCGGTCAACCACGTCGGGATGACGGTGGCCATCGACGATCTGCCGCCGCTGATGTGGCATGCCGAACTGGGCGCGAAGCTGCTCGACGTGTGGACCGGCACCCACCACCGCGGCGTCCAGCTCAACGACGCGCGACAGGCCGTCGAGCAGTGGCAGAACGAGTACGGCCAGCAGTGCTGGCTACGCCAGCTCACGCCGTACGCCGACCGCGCGCAGGAGGACGCGATGATGCGCGTCATCGCGCGGATGGACGGCACCGCGTTCCCCACCACCGCACGTCTGACCGGACGGTGGATCCGCGGCAGGCTGCCGATCGTCAGCGACTTCACCCGCGGGCTGCCGTTCGTGCACCGGCGGGTCCGGGAGTCGGCCGAGCGGAAGAAGCGCGAACGGCTCAAGGTCGGATTGCAGACGGCCTACTGCGCCGAGACGGTCGCCATCACCTACGAGGAGATGGGTCTGCTCACCACCGAGAAGCACTTCAACTGGTTCGATCCGGGCAAGTTCTGGAGCGGTGACGAGCTGCCACTGACCGAGGGCTACCGGCTCAGCGACGAGATTCCCGTCGTCCTCTGACCAAGGTGCCGACACCGCCGATGGTGTGACGCACGCGACCCACCGAATAAAGCCGACGACATATGCGTTATCACGCATGATTCGGTCCGTCGATGTTCATCCCCGAGGTCGACGGACCGAATCACTCTCCCCGAGCACGGCTCGCCGGTTCTTCACCGTCGGCCGACGGACACTTCGTCTCGATCTGGAACGTGTGCCACGTCGCCTCCCCGACATCGGGCGGCATCCGTCCGCGGAACCGGTACGTCTCGTCGACCCTGCTCACCTCGACCTCTGCCGGGTCGGCGATGAATCCCGCGACGTCGTCGTAGCGCAAAGCCACCCGCTCGGCGATCAGCCGGCCACGCTCGATCACGACCGCACGGAACATCTGCTTGCCTGGCCCGTTGACGAAGATGACCACGACACCGTCGCCGCGCGTACACGACACGTCGTCGGTCCTGATGGCTCCGCGCTCGCCGTCGAAGACCAACGTGGTCTCCACCTCGGGGCCGCGACTGCACCCGCCGACGGCCATCATGACTGCGGCGCACGCCACCGCCCGACCGGGCCTCACTGCGGCGACGCGCATGGATCGAGTATGACTGTCACCTCCGCCTCATGCCCGCCACCTGCGGCTTCGCACATCATCGCGCGGATTACGTTTCATTCGGCGACGACGGCGGGTACAGGCGTTGCGTCGGGGGGTCGCGTGCGACCCCCGCCGCTTTGCGGCATGGGTCGTGAACCACGGTCGATGTGCCGCTGCCGGAGACGGCAGTGGCGGACAAGGAGTTCACGATGCGTTTGAAGAAGATTGCAGCAGGTGCAGTGGCCACGGCGGCCCTCGGCTTCGGCGTGCTCGGTGCCGGTAGCGGTGTGGCACTCGCCAAGCCGAACGACCCCGCACCCGGTCCGCCGGGACCCAGCGGACCCGGCCCGTACTGGCTGCCGGGCGATGCACCTGGCCAGAACCCGATCGGGCCGCCGGGGCAGATCAAGAACGGCAACCCCTACGTGCCCGGTCTGACGGGCGTACCGCCCGGCCACTGGGGCGACCCGGGCTACGCCGGATTGCCGCCCACCTGGCGTCCGATCAACTGGTACGACCTCGGCATCTTCGAGCCGCAGCCAGTGATCTACAACCCCGACGCGTTGGCGTGGGGCATCTGGTGGCTCGACCGGTTCATCCCGTTCGTGGCCTGAGGAACATGGTGATGGCCGCTCCGCGCTAGCGCGGGGCGGCCATCGTCGTGCCGGGGGTCAGCGTCGACGTTCGGTATCGGTCGACTGGCGCGAGATCTCCGCTTGTTCACGCCGCGCCTCGGCCACTTGGCGCTCGACGGATTCCTCCGCCCGCTGCACGCGCTTGCGTTCACGCTCGTCGGCCGAGCCCTCGCGGACGTCGGCCACCCGCTCCCGGTCGTTGGCGACTTCTTCACGATCGTCCGCGGCGTGGTCGCGTTCGTCGGCGATGCGGTCTCGTTCGTCGGCGCGGTAGGCGCGTTCGGCGCTGACGGCGCGGGCCCGTTCGAGATCGCGGCGGCAGTCATCCAGCTCGGCCGCAAGCCGTTCGTGGTCGGGCGGCACGGAACTCACGTCTGGGGTGGACATCGGATCACCTCCGATGGGAACGCTACGCCCGGATGTCGAATGACGTGATCTTCGCGCCCACTCGCAGCAGGCGCGACGGCTCAGCGGACCAGCGAACCGTACTGCGGGCAGTAGGTGACGACGGCGCCGCGAACCAGGTTCGCTGCCTTCCCCTTGTCGAGGCCCTGATTCTGCAGCCCGCCCACCAGGCCGCGGACGGTGCGGACGGGCTCTACCCGCCCGGCGTCCATGGACTGGCAGACCTCTCGACCGATCTTGATCGCGTCTTCGTCCGAATTCACCGGAACCTCGAGTTGCTCGACGATGTCGAGGAACTGCTGATCCTGGGCGGTCACGTCGGCCCACGCGGGTGTTGCGGTAGCCAGGCCGGCACCGAGGGCGGCCCCGGCAACCAGCGCGGACGAGACGACTTGAACCAACCGCCGAGTGATCACGATGAGTCTCCTGTTGTGACGGTAAGAACCTGCTGAGCACCACGGTACTGCTGTTAAGGGCCCGCGGCCTTGGCGGCAGCCATCGAACCGGCGGCGACGAGGTCGTCGAAGGACACGATCTCGGCCTTGATGAAGCCCTTCTCGAAGTCGGTGTGGATGACGCCTGCCGCCTTCGGAGCGGTGTCGCCCTGGTGGATCGTCCAGGCGCGCGACTCCTTGGGTCCCGCCGTCAGGTAGGTCTGCAACTTCAGCGTGTGGAACCCGGCCCGCGCCAGGGCGTCGAGCCCACGCTCGGTCTGCCCGATCGACTCGAGCAGCTCGGCGGCGGACTCGTCGTCGAGTTCCTGTAACTCCGCCTCGATCTTCGCGTCGAGGAAGACGGCGTCGGCGGGCGCGACCATCGCGCGCAACTCGGCCTTGCGTGCGTCGTCGGTGAGGATCGTCTCGTCGGCGTTGAACACGTACAGGAACGGCTTGGTGGTCATCAGGTTCAGCTCGCGCAGCACGGTGACGTCGGTACCGGCA
>JAQSXQ010000334.1 GCA_029256565.1 Mycobacterium sp. | reverse complement strand
CACCCTGCCGTCGGAACGCGGCCTGCTGCCCGGGAACGGCTCGATGGTCGCTGCGCTGCGGACCGCCACCGACCAGGATCCCCAGGTGGCGGGCAAGCCAGAGCCGACCCTGCTCAACGATGCACTGGCCCGCGGACGGTTCGAGTCGCCACTGGTGGTCGGCGACCGCCTGGACACCGACATATCCGGCGCCAACGCCGCGGGATTGCCCAGCCTCATGGTGCTCACCGGCGTGAGCACGGCACCGGAGATGGTGCGCGCCGTCCCTCGGGAGCGCCCCGACTACCTCGGTGCCGACCTGCGGTCGCTGCACGACGACGCCGACACGTTGCGCGTCGCGCCGCACCCGGCGTGGCGCGTGGACGTCGACGGCGACCGGGTCACCGTCCACGCGAACGATACCGCGACCGACGATTCACTGACCGTGGTGCGCGCCGTCGCCAGTGCGGTGTGGGATTCGGGTGTCGAGCCCGGCTTCGTCATCGACGCGGCGGACGACGTGGCACGGCAAGCGCTGGAACGCTGGTCGCTGGTCTGACGGCCGCATCGACTAGCGTGAGAGTCGACATGAGTACCGACCCCGATCAGATTCGGGTGGAGATCGAGGCGCTGCTCGCTGATCTGCCCGCAGCCCATGCCCCCGGCGCCGACGTGGAAGCCATCGCCGTGCGCCTGGAAGAAGCGCACGACCTACTGGTCCAAGCCTTGGAGTCGGTCGAGCGTGGCCAGGTGAGCGGAGGCGCGTGACTCGTCGTGCCCGGGTCGACGCCGAACTCGTCAGACGTGGTCTGGCGCGGTCTCGGCAGCAGGCGGCCGAACTGATCGGTTCGGGCAGAGTCCGGATCGACGGCATGCCCGCCGCGAAGCCGGCGACTGCGGTGGCCCTCGACGCCCGCCTCACCGTGGCCGAGGACGAACGAACGTGGGTGTCCCGCGGAGCGCACAAGCTGATCGGCGCTCTGGACGCCTTCGGCATCGACGTCACCGGCCGTCGATGCCTCGACGCGGGTGCGTCGACGGGAGGCTTCACCGAGGTGCTGCTCGACCGCGGCGCCGTGGAGGTCGTGGCGGCCGACGTCGGATACGGGCAACTCGCGTGGTCGCTGCGCTCCGACGACCGCGTCACGGTCGTCGAGCGCACGAACGTCCGCAACCTCACCACGGAGATGATCGGCGGACCGGTCGACCTGATCGTCGCCGACCTGTCGTTCATCTCGCTGACGACGGTGCTACCCGCGCTCGCGTCGTGCGCGTCCCCGGACGCCGATATCGTTCCCATGGTGAAGCCGCAATTCGAAGTCGGCAGGGAGCGGGTCGGTCAGGGTGGGGTGGTGAGCGATCCCGAACTGCGGATCGACGCCGTTCTGACCGTCGCGCGCCGGGCCGCCGAACTGGGCTGGCCCGCAGTCGATGTGACGTCCAGTCCGCTACCCGGGCCGTCCGGCAACGTCGAGTTCTTCCTCCGGTTGCGGACGCCCGCGCCGGAATCGCTGGACGGTGCCGCGCTCGACGCGGCCGTCCGAACCGCAGTCGAGAAGGGGCCCCAGTGACCAGCGAACGCACTGTTCTGCTCGTGGTGCACACCGGCCGCGACGACGCGACCGAGACCGCGCGGCGGGTCGAGAAGGTGCTCCGCGACAACGGGGTCGCCCTGCGGGTGCTCGCGGCCGAGGCCGTGGACCGCGGATCCCTGCGTCTGGCGCCGCACGACCCGACCGAATGGGGTCTGGACAGCGGGGTCGTCGACGCCGACGAGCGGGCCGCCGAGGGCTGCGAGCTGGTGCTCGTCCTGGGTGGCGACGGGACCTTCCTGCGGGCAGCCGAACTGGCGCGCAACGTCGAGATCCCGGTGCTCGGCGTCAACCTCGGCCGGATCGGCTTCCTCGCCGAAGCCGAGGCCGACGCCCTCGACAGCGTCCTGGAGCACGTCATCCAGCGTGACTACCGGGTCGAGGAACGCATGACCCTCGACGTCGTGGTGCGCGTCGACGGCAAGATCGCCCAACGCGGCTGGGCGCTCAACGAGGCCAGCCTGGAGAAGGGCCCGCGGCTCGGCGTCCTCGGCGTCGTGCTGGAAGTCGACGGACGTCCCGTCTCGGCCTTCGGGTGCGACGGCGTGCTGGTGTCGACGCCGACCGGGTCGACGGCGTACGCGTTCTCCGCTGGCGGACCGATCCTGTGGCCCGACCTCGAGTCGATCCTGGTGGTGCCGAACAATGCGCACGCGCTGTTCGCACGGCCGATGGTCACCAGCCCCGATGCCGCGATCGCGATCGAGGTCGAAGCCGGCGGTTACGACGCGATGGTGTTCTGCGACGGTCGCCGCGAGATGCAGGTGCCGGCGGGCGGTCGCCTCGAGGTGACCCGGTGCGGAACGCCGCTCAAGTGGATCCGATTGGACAGTGCGCCGTTCACCGACCGGCTGGTGCGCAAGTTCCGGTTGCCGGTCACGGGTTGGCGCGGACAGTAGTGCTCTCCGAGATACGCATCGAGGCGCTGGGCGCCATCAACGCAGCCACCGCGGAGTTCGACCGCGGACTGACGGTGTTGACGGGTGAGACCGGTACCGGCAAGACCATGGTCGTCACCGGGCTGCATCTGCTCGGCGGCGCCCGCGCCGACGCGAACCGCGTGCGGTCGGGTTCCGACCGCGCCGTCGTCGAAGGACGGTTCAGCACCGACGATCTGACCCCCGACGTCGCCGCCCGCATCGACGAGGTGCTCGATGCGTCGGGCGCGGTGCGCGACGACGACGGCAGCGTGATCGCCGCACGCTCGGTGAGCCGCGACGGCCCGTCCCGGGCGTACCTGGGCGGTCGCAGCGTCCCGGCGAAGTCGCTGAGCACGTTCACCACCGAACTGCTGGCCCTGCACGGGCAGAACGACCAGCTGCGGTTGATGCGGCCCGACGAACAGCTCGCTGCGCTGGACCGGTTCGTCGACGTCGAGTCGGCGCTGAGCCGCTACCGCAGTGCGCGGGAGACGTGGCTGACGGCGCGGCGCGACTTGGCCGACCGCAGGCAACGGGCCCGGGAGATGGCCCAGGAGGCCGACCGGCTGCAGTTCGGTCTGCAGGAGATCGACTCCGTGGCGCCGCTGCCCGGCGAAGACGAGGCCCTCGTCAACGACATCCGCAGGCTCTCCGAACTCGACGCCGTCCGCGATGCCGCACTGGTGGCGCGCACGGCGCTGTCGGGACCGGTGGACGAACCGGCAGCCGAGGGGACGTCGGCCGCGGACGGCGTGGGCCAGGCCAAGGCCGCGCTGAGCGCCACCGACGACGCTGCGCTGCGGACACTCGGCGACCGGCTGACCGAGGCGATGGCAGTGATCGGCGACGTGGCGACCGAACTCGGCGACTTTCTCTCCGAATTGCCCAGCGATGCAAGCACATTGGAGACGAAGCTGGCCCGGCAGGGGGAGTTGCGCGCGCTCACCCGCAAGTACGCAGCCGACATCGACGGCGTGCTGGCGTGGGCGGAGGACGCACGGCGCCGCGTGCAGCAGCTCGACGTGTCGGAGGAGGCGTTGGCCACGCTGGCGCAACGCGTCACCGAGCTGGAGGCCGCGGTCGTGACCGCTGCCGTCACGATCACCAAGGCGCGTACCAAGGCGGCGAAGGCGCTGGCCAAGGCCGTCACGGCCGAACTCGCGGGTCTTGCGATGACCGGGGCGGGGTTTTCCATCTCGGTGTCGCCGATGCCCGCGCGGGCCGACGACTCGGCGCCGCTCACCCTGCCCACCGGCGAGACCGTGCACGCCGGTCATCACGGCGGAGGGCACCACGATGGTGTTCGACGAAGTCGACGCAGGCGTCGGCGGTCGGGCAGCCGTGCAGATCGGACGGCGGCTGGCCCGGCTCGCGCGGACCCACCAGGTGATCGTGGTGACCCACCTGCCGCAGGTGGCCGCGTACGCCGACGTCCACCTGATGGTCGACAGCACCGGAGGACGGGGAAAGTCGAGCGAGGTCCGCAGGCTCGACGACGACGCGCGGGTGGCCGAATTGGCGCGCATGCTCGCGGGTTTGGGGGAGTCGGACAGCGGGCGCGCGCACGCCCGCGAACTGCTCGAGGCTGCACGGGAGCACGCGCTGCAGGACGCGGGCCAAACCGCCTGAGCGGAATCGTCACCGAACGTCGGCCGATGCGTGTTGCAGATGTGACAAAAGGAAACTGGAGTGACGGGTGTTTCGGCGCGCCTCCACCTCAACTTGAGGGTTGGCCGACAGAATCGCCCTCATGAAGATGTCAGCGCTGCTCTCCCGTAACGCCGGTACCCGCCCCGGCGTCTCAGGTACCGCCCGCGTCGACCGCGACATCGACCGACTGCTGCGGCGGGTCGGGCC
>JAQSXQ010000333.1 GCA_029256565.1 Mycobacterium sp. | reverse complement strand
TTCGACCAGCATCATCGAGAAGCCACGGAATCGAAGGCCGTGGCTGTTGGTCGCTGCGGCCACCATCGCAGTAGTCCTGCTGGTGGCCGGGGGTATCTACTTGGTGTCGTCGCCCGACGAGGGCACCGGTGGCGGCAGCAGCCCGACCGTCGCAAGCGATCCAACGGCTGATGCCCAGGCCGGCTGGAAACCGATCACGAATGCCCGGGTGGCCCGGGAGGCTGCTGCGACGACGCAGTCTGACGGCACCATCTGGATCTTCGGCGGGCTGGAAGGCGATGGCAGCGTCAGCGGTCGCCATGAAGGCTATGACCCCGCCATCGACAGCTGGAAGGGCGGCGACGAACTTCCCGTTCCGGTGCAGCACGCGATGGCGGTGACGTGGCAGGGAACCCCGTGCGTGCTGGGCGGATGGCGCGCCGAGGGTGCCAACACGCAGATTGCGACTGACAAGGTCTGGCGGGTCGTCAACAGTCGATGGGTCGAATTGCCACCGCTGCTGCAACCGCGTGCGGCGGGCGCAGCCGCGGTGGTCGGGGACCGCCTCGTGGTCACCGGTGGCGTCGACGTCGGCGGCAAGCTACTGAACACCACGGAGGTCTTCGACGGCGTCGCCTGGAAGCTTGGAGCCCAAATGCCCACGCCGCGAGAGTTGTTGGGCGCCGCGTCGGACGACGAGGTGATGTACGCGGTCGGCGGATCCGACGGCACCGTTGATCTGTCGGTGGTCGAGGCCTACGACCCGGCCGCTGATTCATGGACGGCGATGCCTGCCATGCCGCAGCCGCGCAGCGACCTCGGCGTCGCGATCGCCGACGCGCGCCTCATCGCAGTCGGCGGCTTGTCGGCCGGCCAGGTGCTCGACACCGTTTCGGTGATGGACCTCTCCGCGAAGGCATGGTCCGGGCTGCCCGATTTGGGCACACCTCGCCACGGAATGGCGGTCGCCGCAGTAGACAAATCTGTCTTCGTGATCGGTGGCGCGACTGAAACCGGCACGAGCGAGGTCACGTCGATTGCCGAATCGCTCAAGCTCGCGCCTCGCAAGCTGCAACCCGCATCGGCCTGGAAATCTCTGCCGGACGCGCCGACGCCCAGACTGATGATGGCGTGGACCGTGCTCGACGACAAGATCATCGTCGTCGGTGGCATGAGTCGCGGCGACGTCCTTCAGGTGGTGCAGAGCTTCGACCCCCAGACGGGGGCATGGCAGGCCCAACCGCCGCTGCCGGTGCCGTTGCACCACGCGACCGCGACGACGTACCGCGGCGAAGTGGTGGTGATCGGCGGCGCCACCGACGAACTCGCCAACGCGTCGGACAAGGTGTATGCCTTGCGCGGCGGCACCTGGGTGGAGTTACCGACTCTCACCCACGCCCGGGCGGCCGCCGCAGCAGCGGTCGTCGGTGACCTGCTCGTGGTTGCCGGCGGGCAGAACGAGAAAAAGCTCGTCGCCCAGACCGAGGTGTTCGACGGTCAGTCTTGGAAGGACGTCGCCGACTTGCCCACTCCGCGCGAACACTTGGCCGCGGTCTCGGACGGGACCTACGTGTACACCGTCGGTGGACGCTTCCTGTCCGCAGACAAGAATTCGGCGGCGTTCGAGCGCTTCGATCCGAAATCGGGGGAGTGGACGAGGCTGATCGACATGCCGACGCCGCGCGGCAGCTACGGCGCCGTCTACATCGACGGCCGGATCGTGGCTCTCGGCGGTGAGGAACCGACACAGGTACTGGCGACCGCAGAGATGTACGACATCGCCGACTCGAAATGGCGCGCGCTGCCATCGATGCCGACGCCGCGACATGGCGAAGCCGTCGCCGCGGTCGGGAACACCGTATACGGGATCGGCGGCGCCAACCGGCCGACGCACGAGGGGGCCGTCGGGACGGTCATGGCTCTCGACTTCACCTAAGAACCGTTGTCGCGCAGCATGTTCAGTGTGACAGAGCCACGCCTGATGGCCTCGTTGGCCAGGCGCACCCGGCGCTCACCCTCGGCCGGTATGGCGAACTTGTCGTACAAGTTCTGCAGATGCTGTTTGATCGCCGCCTCGGTGACGAACAGCTCCTGAGCCATCTGCCGAACGGATACCGCCTCCGGGAACGGGTCGCCGGAAACCAGTGGCCGACACAACACCACCAGCACCTCGAGTTCGCGACGGGTCAGGCGCGGAGGCGGCTGGGTGGGTGCGACGGAAACGGTGGCTTCACCAAGGGTCGTGGTGTCCCGCACCTCCCAGAAGACCAATTTGGTCTTGCCAACCCGCACCTCGTCTCCCGAGCGCAGCACTCGCTCGGCCGCGATCTTCTCCCCGTTGATGTAGGTGCCGTTGCGGCTGCCGACGTCGCGGACCGACCACGCGTGCCCGAGGTTCTCCAACACGGCATGGACGCGCGAGACTGTCGAATCGTGATCGAGCGAAACGACGTTGGTGGATGACTTGCCGACGGTCACTCGCTCGCTCCCGAGGGGGATGAGCTGCCGTCCGGTCGGCTTCCAGACTTCCAGGTGGGAAGGCATGTCGACAGCTTAGGCGGTCGCCGAACGCCCGGGTCGAAGTTGCTGACGTCGGGGCCCGTTCCCCATCGAACGCTCGAACGTCCTCTTCGTCGTGGCGTTGGGACTCTCAGCGGAGCAAACGGGCCATGCCGTTGACCGGGCCGTGGCCACGGCCGATCGGATAGGCGGCGCGGATGCACTCGGTGATCCAGAGCTTGGCGAAACCGACCGCCTCGGGAACCGGGTAGCCGTGAGCCAGCGCGGCGGTGATCGCCGCGGCAAGAGTGTCGCCGGCGCCGTGATCGTGCGGGGTGTCCACCCGGTCCGCAGCGAACTGGTGGAACTCGGAGCCGTCGAAGAGGAGGTCGGAGCTGGTCTGCGAGGTGCGCAGGTGACCACCCTTCACCAGCGCCCATTGCGGCCCCAGCGCGTGTAGGGCCCGGGCAGCTTCGCGCTGGCTGGTGTCGTCGACGACATCGATGCCGACCAGCAGACGCACCTCGTCGAGGTTCGGCGTCACGAGCGTGGCCAGCGGGATCAGTTCGTCGCGCATGGCGTCCAGCGCATTGGGGTGAAGTAGTGGCTCGCCGACGTTGGACGCACACACCGGATCCACCACCAGCGGGACAGTGCCGTCGAGCCCTTCGGACCTCCACGTCGCCACGATGGTCCTGATGATCGCGCTCGACGCGAGCATGCCGGTCTTGGCCGCCTCGATGCCGATGTCGGACGCCACCGCGCTGATCTGCCCGGCAACGATCTCAACCGGAACTTCGTGAAACGCTCTGACACCCAGCGAGTTTTGGACCGTGACGGCCGTCAGCGCGGCGCAGCCATGTACGCCCAGCATCGCGAACGTTCGCATGTCAGCCTGCAGGCCCGCGCTGCCGCCTGAATCGGAGCCGGCGATGGTCATGACTCGGCGCGGGGTCTGTCCCGGTGCAGCCAGTGGGAGGTCCTGAGCGTCGGCCATGGGTAGCAGTCTTCCAAAGATCGTCGAACCGGTTGCGGCGGGCGTCCGGCTGTAGCGTCTAGACCCCGGGAATACCTGAAGGGTGAATGAGGTTTGCGGTGGCGTGAAGGCTTTCGGATTTCTGAGCTTCGGGCACTACGCGTCCGCCGGCGGGTCCCGCGGGCCCGACGCCGCCGACATGCTGCGCGATGCAGTCGACATCGCGACAGGCGCCGACGAGCTAGGCGTCAACGGCGCGTACTTTCGCGTTCACCACTTCGCCCGGCAGTCCGCTGCACCCATGCCGCTGCTTGCTGCGATCGCCGCCCGTACCCAGCGGATCGAGGTCGGCACCGGTGTCATCGACATGCGGTACGAGAATCCGCTGCACCTCGCGGAGGAGGCAGCTGCGCTCGACCTGCTCTCGGAGGGGCGGGTGGCACTCGGAGTCAGTCGCGGGTCGCCCGAGCCGGCGCTGCGTGGGTGGGAGGCCTTCGGTTACACCGGATCGACGGATCCGCGTGGCGCCGACATCGCCCGGGACAA
>JAQSXQ010000332.1 GCA_029256565.1 Mycobacterium sp. | reverse complement strand
GGGTCGTACTGCGCCGGGTCGTGCTGGGCGATCCAGCGCAGCCCGCCCGGCAGGCCGAGGATCGCCCTGCCGTCGGCCAACGACTCCGTCTCCGCCACCACCTTCATCGGCTGCCACGGCGGCACCAGCCGCCGCATCGCGCCCTGCCTGGTGTGCCAGGCGAAGACCTCGTCCAGGGGATGGTCGACCACGCTCTCGAAATGGATGCCCACGTGTTGATCTTCGTTGCCGAGCGCCGGTCGGATGGCCCTATCGCGGCTTACGCTGCTGACATCGCGAACGCACCGGAGAATCGGACGTTCCAGGATCGCCGGGAGGCCGGCCGGGTCCTGGCACGGCACCTGACGACCTATGGCTCCCGATCCGACGTGGTGGTGCTCGGACTGGCCCGCGGCGGCGTACCCGTCGGGCGGGAGGTCGCGATCGCGCTGCGGGCGCCGCTGGAGGTGTTCCTGGTGCGCAAGCTCGGCGTGCCCCAGTGGTCCGAGTTGGCGATGGGCGCGATCGCCAGCGGCGGCGGCGTGGTCCTCAACGAGCCGCTGATCGAGAGCCTGCACATCTCGTCCGCCGCACTGGACGAGGCGATCGCACGGGAGTCGGCCGAACTACGCCGCCGGGAATCGGCGTATCGCAGCGGCCGCGAGCAGGTGGACCTGCGCGGTCGGGTCGCCATGCTCGTCGACGACGGCATCGCGACCGGGGCCAGCATGAAGGCCGCCGTCCAGGCCGTCCGGTCGCTCGAACCGGCGTCGGTCGTGGTGGCCGTTCCCGTCGGCCCGCGGGCGGTGTGCCGGGACATGCGGTCGATCGCGGACGACGTGGTCTGCGCAGTGGTACCCGACCGGTTCCGTGCCGTCGGCCAGGTGTACGCCGACTTCCATCAGGTCGACGACGACGAGGTACGCGAGGCTCTCGCGACGGCGAGCTAGTCGCGCTTGACGGCCTCGTCGCGCGTGGTGGGCTCGTCGCTGATGGGCTCGTCGGCGACGGGCGTCACCTCGGTGCGGTCGTCGACGGCCGGGGTCAATTCCGTTGGCGCGTCGTCGACGTCGGCGTCGGAGTCTCCGTCGGCGTAGGTCGGGATCTGCGTCGTGGCGTCGTCCGGGTAGTCCTCGGCCGCGTCGTCGTCGACGGCGTCGTCGGTACGAGCGTCGTCCGAGTCACGCGAACGATCCCGCAGCGCGTCGACGATCAGCAGCAGCACGCCGATGACGCTGGCGCCGATGCACACCCAGGCGATCAGCTCGTTGCTGGTGACGACGGCGGTGACCAGTGCCGCCAAGCCGATGACGGCGAGGACGAGCGCAACGATGAGCAAGGGTTCAGCCGATCAGCTAGTTGTTGCCCCGGTTGAACTGGTTGAACCCGCCGCCGTCGTTGTTGGCGGTCGAGTCGACCGGTGCCGCGGAGCCGCGCTGGCCGAGTTCCTCCAGCTGCGATTCGAGGTAGGTCTTGAGGCGGGTGCGGTATTCGCGCTCGAACGTCCGCAGCTGCTCGAGCCGGCCTTCGAGGACCGTGCGCTGCTGGTTGATCGTGCCCATGATCTCCGAGTGCTTGCGCTCGGCGTCGGCCTGCAGGGCGTCGGCCTTCTCCTGCGCCTGACGCAACTGCGACTCCGACCGGGTCTGGGCGTCGAGCAACAGTGCGTCGGCACGCTGCTTGGCCTCGGAGACGGTGGTCTCCGCGGTCTGACGGGCCTCGCTGACCATGAGGTCGGCCTGGGCGCGTGCGTCGGAGAGCAGCTTGTCGGACTCGGCCTTGGCCGTGCCGGTCAGGCGATCCGCGGTGTCCTGGGCCAGCGCCAGCACGCGAGCCGCACGCATGGCCGACTCCTCGCTCTGTGCAGACATCTGCTGTGCGGCGGGAGGAGCCTCGTAGACCGGCGCGGGCGCCGCGACGGGCTCGGGCTCCGGTTCGGGCTCCGGCGCCTGGTACTGCGGAGCAGCCTGCGCGGGCTGCGATCCGCCGCCTGCTCGTGCAGACGCGAGTTCGGAGTCCAGCTCGCTGACCCGCTGGCGCAGGTCGGCGTTCTCCTCGATGAGACGGCTCAGCTCGTTCTCGACCAGATCGAGGAAGGCATCGACTTCGTCCTCGTTGTAGCCGCGCTTACCGATGGGTGGCTTACTGAACGCGACGTTGTGAACGTCAGCGGGTGTGAGCGGCATCGTCTGCCCCCTAGGAGTCGGGACCGTCAACCGGTCTCAAAGTGTAGAGCCATGTGGAAGTAACTGGCGTCCATCCTGTCACAGGGGACCCGGCGGTTGCATGAGAGGTCCGGAATTAAGAGCGAAACTCAATCTTTCCGAGATGGAGCACTCGCTCTCGCGGACCCCTGCCGATGGGGTCAGGCCGCTGCGCCGAACGCCAGTTGCATCCCGATGAACGCTACGAGCAGAAGCACCATGATCGACAGGTCGAAGCGGATCGCACCTATCGTGAGCTGCGGAATCAGCCTCCGGAGCAGCTTCACGGGAGGGTCGGTGACGGTCAGGATCAGCTCGAGGACCACCACGGTGAAGCCCTTGGGTTGCCAGTCTCGACTGAACGATCGGATGAACTCGACGACGACCCTGGCGATGAGCAACAACCAGAAGACGAACAGCGCAAAGCCCAGGATTTCGAAGAACAGCGCCAACTGGGCGACCTCACTAGCGGGAAGATGCGGAAGGGTGCACGCACGCGGGACGAACGACCGCGCGACGATTCGTCCGCAAGCCTACCCGTCCCGCGGGGGTGCCACGGGGGCCTACTGGTAGGAGTAGAAGCCGGCCTCGGCGATGCGCCTGCGCTCCTCCGCGCTGACGTCGACATCGGCGGGCGACAGCAGGAACACCTTCGTCGCCACCTTGTCGAACGAGCCGCGCAGCGCGAACGCCAGGCCCGCGGCGAAGTCCACCAGTCGCTTGGCGTCGGCGTTGTCCATGGACACCAGATCCATGATCACCGGGGTGCCGTCGCGGAACCGCTCGCCGATCGTGCGGGCTTCGCTGTAGTCCTTGGGACGCAGGGTCGTGATCTTGGCCAACGGGCTCCCCGCCTCGAACAGTTCCGCCATTCGGCGCGGCTCCATCGCGACCGCTCCGCGGGTGGCCCCGCGCAGGGTGTTGAAGCGCGGCCGGTCGAACTCCGGCCTGCCGCCCCGGAAGGCCGGCTCGTCGACGTAGCCGCCTGCACGGTAACCGGCGGGCGCGGGAGCCATCTCGCGACCGAACTCGCGCTCGAATTCCCTTGCGCCGACCCGCTCTTCGTATCCGCGGCCCTCCATGCGGCCGTACGAATCCTCTTCGAAGCGCTCGTCGCGGCTACGACGCGGGTACGGGCGCGACGCACGGTCGTCGTCCTCGTAGTACTCGTCTTCGTAGTCGTCCATCGGGGCCATACCGAAGTAAGCCTTGACCTTGTGCAGCGTACTCATCTCAGGACCCTTCTGAAGACTGTGATGTGTGTTGTCTGTGATGACGTTGTGACTGGTGTGACTACTCACGGTGACGTTAGTGGGCGTTGCCCCATGAGCGCGGTTCCGACACGCACACACGTGGACCCGTGTCGAACCGCCGTCTCGAGGTCTCCCGACATACCTGCCGACAAACCGAGCCGTTGTTGGTAATCCGCCTGTACCCGTTCGCGCTCGGCGGCCAAACGCACGAACGACTCCTCGGCCGCCGCACCCAGCGGCGGAATGGCCATCAGTCCCGCAAACCGAAGCCCCTCAGTCGAGTTCGCCGCCGCGCAGACCTCGTCCACCAGATCGGGGTCGCCGACGTCGACGCCACTCCGTTCCGGGTCACCATCCAGACTCAGCTGCACGTAGACGAACAGCGGCTCCGCCCGCCGGCCGTCGGCGAGCGCCTCGGTCGCACCACGACCCAGCGCCCTGATGAGCGCGGTGCCGTCGACGGAGTGCGCGGCGTACGCCCAACTCGCGACGGCCTTGGCCTTGTTGCGCTGGATGCGACCGATCATGTGCCAGCGGATGGCCCCCGCGATGCCGTCGGCAGCG
>JAQSXQ010000331.1 GCA_029256565.1 Mycobacterium sp. | reverse complement strand
TCGCCGTCGCCGAGGACTGGGCGGCCGGCACGCTGGCCGGCGCTCCCACCGACGAACAGACGGCGGAACACGTCAGGCGGTTCGCCGGTCACGATCGCGCCGAGCTGCTCGCGAGATGGGCTTCGGCCGGCGCCGAACTCTGCCGTCGCGCGGAAACAGACGGCCTCATCGCCCCCGTCGGTGACGTCACCAGCCACGAGCACGACATCCGCGGCGCGCTGGGGCGGCCCGGCGAACGCGGGTCGGAGGCCGTGCACTACTCCTCGAATCAGGTGCTCGCCCGGCTGGATACGTCGATGCCACTGCGCGTCACCGTCGAAGACGCCGACTATCGCTGCGGGCCGGACGCAGAGCCCGAATTGCTCTTGAGGACAACCCGATTCGAGGCACTGCGGTGGCGCACGGGACGGCGCAGTCACGCTCAGCTCCTGGCGATGGACTGGTCGGCAGACCCCACCCCGATACTCGGGGAGTTGTGCCTGTTCGGCCCCGCAGTCGGTGATCTGATCGAATAGCACGACGTTTGAACCTCGGCCCGCGGGTCATCCAGTGTCCGTATGACGTGATGCTTACGATTTCCCGGCAAGCCGCGACCGTGCTCGTCTCGTCGACGATGATCGGTGGTGACTGGGTTTCGAGAGGGGAGTGGCGTGCCGGTGGGGCAGTCGTCGATGACGGGCGTCGAAGAAGTGGTGCTGCTCGCCGACGATGGGACGGTGATCGGCCGCACGGCCAAGGATCGGGTCCACGGCACCGACACACCACTGCATCTCGCCTTCTCCTGTTACCTCTTCGACGCGCACGGGAACGTGCTCGTCACCCGACGTGCGCTGGACAAGCGCACGTGGCCGGGGGTGTGGACCAATTCGTTCTGCGGTCACCCGGCACCGGGCGAGGACATGGCCGAAGCGGTGCTGCGCCGCGGCGGCCAGGAACTCGGCGTCGCCATGCGGGACCTGCGGTGCGTGCTGCCCGACTTCCGTTATCGCGCAGTCGATTCCAGCGGCACGGTGGAGAACGAAGTGTGTCCGGTGTACTGCGCGGTCACCGACGACGACGTCCTGCCCGATCCCGACGAGGTCGCCGAGTACCGCTGGGTCTCGTGGCCCGAGCTTCGCAGTGCGGCGACCGTCGGGTGGACCATCAGCCCCTGGGCCAGCACCCAGATCCCACTGCTCGAGGCAGCGGGGGTACCGCGCGGGGACTAGCTCCGGTCGTGCGGGCGTTGCTCGTCGTGACCACGACAGACGGAGGACACACATGAAGTTCGGCATATCCACATTCGTCACCGACGATGGCATCGACCCGGTGTCACTGGCTCGGGCCATCGAAGAGCGCGGCTTCGCATCCCTGGTGATCGCCGAGCACACCCACATTCCGGTGAGCCGTGAGTCGGCCTATCCCGGCGGCGGCGAGCTGCCGTCGATCTACTACCGGACGCTCGACCCGTTCGTGACGCTCGCCGCTGCGGCAGCGGTGACCTCCACCATCGAGCTGTTCACCGGCATCGCCCTGCTCATCCAGCGCGACCCGATCACGACGGCGAAGGAAGCCGCCAGCATCGACCTCATCTCCGGTGGCCGGTTCGTCTTCGGCGTGGGCGCGGGCTGGAACCTCGAGGAACTACGCAATCACGGGACCGACCCCAAGACGCGTGGCGCACTGCTCGACGAGCGCATCGAAGCAATCAAGGCCCTCTGGACGAACGAACCCGCCGAATATCACGGCAGATTCGTCGACTTCGATCCGTCTTTCCTCCGGCCCAAGCCCGTCCGGCGGCCGCACCCACCCATTTACATCGGAGGTGACTCCGACGCCACGGTGAAGCGCGTCGTCCGCCACGACGCCGGCTGGATCTCCAATCCCCTGCCCGTGGAGAGGCTGTCCGCCCGCATCGATCAGATGCGCGAGGGGGCCGGGCACGACGTCCCGCTGGCGATGTTCGGTGCACCGGTCGAGCACGACTACTGGCGTGCGACCGAGGAACTCGGCTTCGACCAGCTCGCCCTCATCCTGCCCACCAAGCCGCTCGACGAGTCGCTGCGACTGCTCGACGACTACGCCGAGAAGGTGCAGCGCTACCGGGGGTAGACGTCAATTTCGCCACGCCCACCGGATGGGCCGCTGTAGGCTCGGTGACGATTTGCCAGCGCCCTCGGCGCAGCTGCGAGTCCAGTGAAGAATTCGAGCCCGGGGGGGATTACGACGGCCGCGTCATCCAGTAAGCGGTCGATGCGCGCCAGCTACTACGAATGGATCAGCGACTACCTCGCTGCGCGCCGGATGGCCGGCGCGGTCCGGCTGATGATGGCGTTCATCGCAATGTCGTTCGCGCTGTGCCTGTTCGCGTTGCTGCGCAGTCCCGATGGCCCGCAAGGCGGCGTGGCCGTGGCGATGATGTGGACTGCGCTGGCGACGGGTGTCGTCAGCGCGGTGCTGTGGGCGTGGCGCTGGCCTTCGCGCTGGCAGTCGCTGGCAGGGCGCGCTCACCGGGTGCATCGCGTTCGCGACCACCGGTGCCTTCATCGCGTTCTTCCATTCGACCGCTCTGGTGCTGTACAACTTCGCCGTCGCCGCGACGGTCGCCGTCATCGCCGCCGTACGGGTCGCCGAGTCGGGCCACCTCGCGATCGCGGCCGTCGACCTCTTCCTCGTCGCGCAGATCAACATCGCCATGCCGGTGGCCATCCACGTGCTGATGCGCGCCCTCGGCGGCGACCTCGAGCAGGCGGACCAGGACCCGCTGACCGGCCTGCTCAACCGGCGCTCGTTCCAGCTGCACACCTTGAAGATGCTCAGGGCCGATTCGGCGGCCTCGGGGCGCTACCTGGTTGTCGCGATGGTCGATCTCGACGACTTCAAGCGCATCAACGACACCCGCGGCCACCAGGCGGGCGACGACGCCCTCGTCGCCGTCGGCAGGGCGCTGAGCACGGCGTTCCTCGACGCCACCGCAGTGATCGCCCGCACCGGCGGCGAGGAGTTCAACGTCGCGGTGGTGTGCGAAACGGCGGACGCGGAGCCGATCGCGAGCCAGGTCTGCGATGCCATCGCCGGCCTGCCCGAGGGCGTGACGGCCAGTGTCGGTACCGCATGTGCGGAGATCGAATCGCTTCCCGGTGACGGCACCCGGCTCCGGATGAGTCTGAACCGCCTCGTCGCCGCCGCAGACGAAGCGATGTACTCGGCAAAACGCGCGGGCGGCAACAGGTATCACCACTTCGACGATCAGCTGCTGTAGGACGGGCGCGGGCTCCCAAGCCCGTGCCATCGGACGGCGACGGCACACGGCGCCTTGTACCGTCATGGTGGTGTCTTGCGGTTCGACGGGCTCTGCGTGCGCCCGGGGCGGTGTCGGGTGACGGCGCGGACCGCGTGGCGGCGCGACGGTGACCACTACTACTGGCTGACGGCATTCCTGGCGGCCCGCGACCTGCAGCAGCGCACCTGTCGGACCGTCGCCGCGTGCATCCTCGGGCTGGGGTCGATCGGCCCGATCCTGTCGATCGGGATGCTGGGGCCCAACAGCCTGGGCGGTGTCATCGCCGAGGTCGTCGTGGTGTGCTGTTGCGTAGCGATGTCGCTGTTGTGGCTCAGGCCGGGATGGCCCAGCCGTCGCGCATCGCAGGCCTGCGTGGTGGTCGGCACCGTGTGCATAGCGACCTCGTGCGTCATCGTGCCGTCGCATTCGCTCGGGATCCTCGGAGCGACGTCGTATGCCGCGCTTGGCGCGTTCGTCGCGGTGTTCCACTCGCTACGGCTGCTCGCGTTCACGTGGACCGTCGGGGCGGCCGTCACGGTGTACCTCGCGGTGTGGCTGGCCGAGGTCGACGTGTCGATGGCCGTGGCGACGGCGCTGCTGATCGCGCTGGTGAACGTCTTCGCGGTGTTCGCCAGTCGGATGGGCGTTCGGCTGATCGCCCACGACGCCGCGCACGGCGACCTCGAGCCGGTGACCGGCCTGCTGAACCGCGACGGCTTCTACGAGCAGGTCGCCGGTCTCATCGGTGCCCGGAGTCGCGACGACGACCGGCGTCTCGTCGTGCTGGTGGTCAACCTCGACGGCTACTCGCTGCTGTCGGGCCTGCGTGGCCCTGCCGGGGTGGACAGCGCGCGGGTCGCGATCGCCCGCAGCCTGCGCGAGACCGCGCGTCGCGACGCCGTCATCGCGCACACCGGGGATGCCGAGTTCTGGATCGCAGACCTGTTCACCATCGCCGATCCCAACCCGCTCGCCGAACGCGTCCGCGGTGCGATCGCCAGTTCACCACCCGCGCTGACCGCCAGCGTGGGCGTGGTCTGTACGCCGCTGGTGCCGTTGGCCGCCGCTCCCGCGTACGACGCCGTCGAGGAGCTGCTCACCATCGCCGTCACCGCGATGTTCGAGGCACGTGGAGCCGGTGGCGATCAGACGCGCGCCGCCATAGACCCGGCGCTCAGCGTGCTCAAGAGCCCGGCCCGCGACGACTGAGGGATTACTGCTCGACGCGCAGCGCGTCGGTGACCGCCCCGTACATGGTGGTCTTGATCGCGCCGAGCGTGCCGGGGTCCTTCCCGAGGATCGGCCGCACTCGGTCGACGGCAGCGCCGACCAGGTCGGCCTCGGCTGCGGTTCCGTCGACGATGCCGGCGGCGTGCGCCTCCTCGCCGCCGTAGCGGTGGCCGGTCGTCATGGCGGTGACCGCGGTCTGCGGTAGCAGCTTGGCCTGGATGAGGGCGGCCATCCCAGGGGTGAACGGGATGTTGATGTCCACCTCCGGGAAGCAGAAGTAGCCGCGGTCGTTGCGCATGAACCGGTAGTCGTGGGCCACGGCGAGCATCGACCCCGCGCCGAAGGCATGGCCGTTGATGGCGGCCACCGTGGGCAGCGGGAACGTCAGGATGCGGGAGAACAAGGCCTGCACCCGGCCGACGTACCACTGCAGTCGGTCGCCATGGGCGCCGAGCCACTCGAGGTCGAGGCCGTTGGAGTAGAACTTGCCGACGCCGGTGGTGATCAGCGCCTGCGCGTTGGCCACGACGTCGTCCAGCTGTCCGTCGACGGCGTCGAGCCAGTCGGGGGAGAAGCGGTTCTCGTCGTCGCCGAGGGTCAGCACGGCGACCTTGTCCTGGTACTGCAGGGTCGAGGTCATGATGGTTCCTTTTCGTCGTGATCTAGCGGGTGGACGGCGGGATGGTCAGTACTGCGCGGACCGCCGCGGCGAGCCGGTCGCGTGCGGCGCGGTCTCCAACGCGGTTGCCCCGCAACAGCAGTGCGGTGGGCAGGTGGACGACGCAGTCGCGGACGAGTGCGAGCGCCCGCTTGTCCTTGCGGTCCCAGAGACTGACCGCCAACCGGACGAAGATCGCACCGAGCGCCTCGTCCAGCCTGCGTAGCTCGTCGGCGACGTCGGCAGGCACGTCTCCCGACCGGAGGAGTTCCTCGCGCCGAACGGTGAGCAGAAACCGCGCGGAGGTCGGGTTCTGGTCGAACAGCGACGCGGGGCACAGCGCTGCGGCGACGACGGCCTCCGTGGCGTTTCCGTCGGGGTCGGCTCCGCTGCTCAGCGCCTGTTCCACGGCGTTGCGTTGCAGCTCGAGGAATCGCTCGGCCGCCCGCACCCACGCACGGCCGAGCAGTCCCGCCCGTGTCCCGAACGCGTGATAGAGCGCGCCGTTCGACACCGACGTCGCGTCCGACAGCGCGCGGATCGTCACGGCCGCAGGCCCTTCGGCGACCGCCAGTCGTTCGGCGACGTCGAGCACGTGCTCGAGGTCGTGCACCCTGGGGCGAGGCATCGCGCCACCATAACAGAGCGGATGCTCTGGAATGGCGTCCCGGTGGGTCAGGCGGCGTCGTGGAACACCAGGCCGAGCGTGAACCGCAGGCCGGACCGGACCGTCGACACGCCGTGACGCACCGGCGCCGCCGACCACCCGCGGCTGGACCGCACCGGCCGCTCCCGGGTGGTGAACACGAAGCCGTGGCCCTGGGGAATCGTGAACGACGATCCGCGCGACTGCGCACGGGGGCGTTGCTCGAGGAGCAGGAACTCCCCGCCGGTGTGGTCGACGCCCGGTTCGCTCAGGTTGATCACCACCTGCAATGGAAAGATCATGTCGCCGTACAGATCTCGGTGCAGTGCATTCCAGTCGCCCGGACCGTACTTCAGCAGGATCGCCGTCGACTTCGTCTGCCCGGCAGCGTGGCAGGCGGCCAGCCAGTCGTCGAGGTGGTCGGGCCACGGCGCGGGGCGCCCCAGCCTGGTCCACCAGTCCCTGGCGATGGGCAGCAGGCGCGGATAGAGCGCCTGCTTGAGCCGCTCGATCGGTTCCAGGTAGGGCGTGGCGAAGTACTTGTACTCGCCCGAGCCGAACCGGTAGCGCGCCATGTCGACGGTGCTGCGGAACCGGTCGCGGTCGTACTCGGCGCGCAGCTCGGCGGCCTCGGACGGAGTGAGCAGCGGCGGCAGCAGGGCTCCGCCGTGTTCGTCGACG
>JAQSXQ010000330.1 GCA_029256565.1 Mycobacterium sp. | reverse complement strand
CTTGATGTCGGCGTTGGCGCCCGACTCCACGACGGTGCCCTGCTTCAGTCCCTGCGGCGCGATGATGTAGCGCTTCTCGCCGTCCAGGTAGTGCAGCAGTGCGATGTTCGCGGTGCGGTTGGGGTCGTACTCGATGTGAGCGACCTTGGCGTCGACGCCGTCCTTGTCATGACGACGGAAGTCGATGACGCGGTAGGCGCGCTTGTGGCCGCCACCCTTGTGCCGGGTGGTGATGCGACCGTGGGCGTTGCGACCGCCGGTGCCGTGCAGCGGGCGGACCAACGACTTCTCCGGCGTCGATCGGGTGATCTCGGCGAAGTCGGAGACGCTCGAACCGCGGCGACCGGGGGTCGTCGGCTTGTACTTGCGAATAGCCATGTCTAGTGAATCCTTAACTCCCGGCCGATTAGGCCGGTGCTCCGAACAGATCGATCGGCTTGCTGCCGGCGGCCAGCGTCACGATGGCGCGCTTGGTGGCCTTGCGCTGGCCGTAGCCGGTGCGGGTCCGCTTGCGCTTGCCCTGCCGGTTGGCCGTGTTCACGGAGTCGACCTTCACGTCGAAGATCTTCTCGATCGCGATCTTGATCTGCGTCTTGTTCGAGGAGGGGTGCACGATGAACGTGTACACGTTGTCCTCGATCAGGGCGTAGCTCTTCTCCGAGATGACCGGGGCCAGGATGATGTCGCGGGGATCGGTCACGGTAGCCATCAGGCAGACACCTCCTCTGTGCTCTTGGTCTTCGCGCCCGAGATGTACGCGTTCAGGGCCTCGACGCTGAACACGACGTCATCGGCGTCGAGCACGTCGTAGGTGTTGAGCTGGTCCGGCGAGATCACGTGCACACCGGGCAGGTTG
This sequence comes from Mycobacterium sp., assembly GCA_029256565.1. Classification (GTDB taxonomy): domain Bacteria; phylum Actinomycetota; class Actinomycetes; order Mycobacteriales; family Mycobacteriaceae; genus Mycobacterium. Next base: position 3,146 of record JAQSXQ010000330.1, on the reverse strand, counting down.
CGCACGCTCTTCGCGGCGATCTCGTCGCTGCGACCGATCACGATCAGCACCTTGCGACGGTCGGTGAGCGATCCGAGGAACGTCTTCACCACCTTGGTCGACGGCGTCTGTCCGCTGATCAGCTCCGTGACCGCGTGGATCCGGTCGTTGCGGGCCCGGTCCGAGAGCGCCCCGCGCAGTGCGGCGGCGATCATCTTCTTCGGGGTCCGCTGGCTGTAGTCGCGCGGCTGCGGGCCGTGCACGACGCCACCGCCGGTGAACTGCGGCGCACGCGTCGAGCCCTGGCGGGCGCGGCCGGTGCCCTTCTGGCGGTACGGCTTCTTGCCGCCACCGGAGACCTCGCCGCGCGTCTTGGTCGAGTGCGTGCCCTGCCGCTTGGCGGCCAGCTGCGCGATGACGACCTGATGCATCAGCGCGATGTTCGGCTCGACGTCGAACAGCTCGGCGGGCAGATCGACGCTGCCGTCGGTCTTGCCGTCCGGGGTCCGAACGTCAATGCTCTTCGCTGCCATTACTTTTCACCTCGTTTGATCGCGCTGCGAACCACTACGAGTCCGCCGTTGCGGCCGGGGATGGCGCCCTTGATCAAGATGACGCCGTTCTCGGCGTCGACCTTGTGGACCTTCAGGTTCTGCGTGGTGATCCGGTCGGAGCCCATGCGGCCCGACATCCGGGTGCCCTTGAAGACGCGACCCGGGGTGGCACAGCCACCGATCGAGCCGGGACGACGGTGCACGGCCTGGGCGCCGTGGGAGGCTCCCTGACCCTTGAACCCGTGCCGCTTCATGGTGCCTGCGAAGCCCTTGCCCTTGCTGGTGCCGGTGACGTCGACGAAGGCGCCGTCGACGAAGATCTCGGCGGTCAGCTCCTGACCGACCTCGTACTCCGACGTAGCAGCCTCGTCGTCGAGCCGCAGCTCGGCGAGGTGACGGCGGGGGTTGACGCCCGCCGCGGCGAACTGACCGGTGACCGGCTTGGTCACCTTGCGCGGGCTGATCTCGCCGTATGCGAGCTGGACGGCGCTGTAGCCGTCGCGCTCGGGGGTGCGGATGCGGGTCACCACGTTGGGCCCGGCCTTGACGACCGTGACCGGAACGACCTTGTTGTTCTCGTCGAACACCTGAGTCATGCCCAGCTTGGTGCCCAGAATTCCCTTACGTGCCATGGTTTCTGGTTCTCCTACTGGATGTTCACGTCGACGCTGGCCGGCAGATCGATGCGCATGAGTGCGTCAACGGTCTTCGGCGTCGGGTCGAGGATGTCGATCAGGCGCTTGTGGGTGCGCATCTCGAAGTGCTCCCGCGAGTCCTTGTACTTGTGGGGAGACCGGATGACGCAATAGATGTTCTTCTCGGTCGGCAGCGGCACCGGGCCGACCACACTGGCGCCCGTACGGGTGACCGTCTCAACGATCTTGCGCGCCGAGGCATCAATGGCCTCGTGGTCGTAGGCCTTCAGCCTGATGCGGATCTTTTGTCCCGCCACGCTTCTCCTACCTCACTACTAACGGGCCCCGTTGGGGCCTGGTCTGTGTGCGCCGCCCCCGGGTTGCCCCGAGGTGCGCGCGCTGGCTGTGCCGCCGCTGTTTACGTATCTGTGGTTCACCGACCCCCGCGGTCGGGTGTGTCGCCCTCACGCAGACTCGCTCGCGACCAATTTCGTCACGCTCGAGGTTGGGACCGGATGCATCCCTGAGGACACTGGTCGCATGCCTCTGCCAGGCAGACCCGAAGGTCCCCGTCCCGGCTCGAGGCAACCCGAACAGTATGCCTCAGATCCGGGCGTCGTCCAAATCCCCCGGCGAAGCCATGCGAGCACGCTCAACGTGCGGTCAGGGCGAGTTTACCGGCCCGATCCAGAGCCACCCAAACCCGCCGAGACTGCGGGGAGATCGCGATTTCCTCCGAGATCGCGATCTGGCAGCAGGCTCGACGCACCCTCAGCGCTGGAGAGTGGCCCAGAAGTCGCACTGGTGCACCCGGGTGAAGTCGTCGGCCACCTCGACGTCGTCGGGAACGAACGACAGCCGGTCGCTTCGCGCGGGGTCGTCGCCTGCCTCGGGCCACTCGGGTAGACCCTCGACCTCGGGCGCTCCGGTCCGGACGAACTCGCTCCAGTAGTCGATCATCTGGTCCGACAGCGTCTGCTGGGCCGGGTTCAGCGGCGGCGCCCCACCGACGTCGAAGAGGTACCGCAGCTCGAGTGAGTGGCTCGCGCCGACCGGGAAGGGCAACGTCCGGAACGGCTCGGGGGTGGGCGCCCGGGGGTCGTTGAACTCGTAGGCGTACACCGGCGACTCGCGGGACAGGTCGGCAGTGATGCGCTGGTCGACGCACGTGAACTCGCCGTCGGTGACCGCAGCCGAGTAGGCCAGCGGTGCGCTGCCGCCGTAGCGGTCCAGCGGATACCTGGCCTCGACCGCGTCGGCACCGCGGCCGAAGGTCTGCTCCAGCACCCCCGGGTACTCGGCGGGCAGCAGGTCCTGGCCGCGGAGGTACTCGAGTGCGAGGAAGAGGGTGAACTCGTCGCGGTTGCTACCGATCAGGAGCGGCACGCGCGCGGCGTCCCCCGCGGCGAAGGCGGCCATCGGGTCGACGGGGAGGGTCGTCGTGCCCGTCACGGGACCGCTGAGGGCGTCGTCGCCGATCCGGAAGTACCGGACGGGGTCACGCAGCTGCTTCGCTGGCAGCGCGCGTAGACAGGCGGCCGCCGTCGCGGGGTCACCGCACCCGACGTCGCGGGCGTAGTCGACGCTGATCCGCTCGGCCGCCGGCAGTGCCAGTTGGGCCTGGCAGGGGCCGCTCTGGATGATCGCGCCGTCGAACAGGTCTTTGGAACCGGGTGCGACGAGGTGGTCGCACACCGACATGCCGCCTGCGGACTCCCCCGCGATGGTCACCTTGTCGGGGTCGCCGCCGAACGCGGCGATGTTGTCGTGCACCCACCGCAGTGCGGCCTGCTGGTCGGACAGCCCGTAGTTGCCGACCGCACCAGCGGGCCCGAGCGACGGGTGCGCGAGGAACCCGAGTGTGCCGAGCCGGTAGTTGAGGGTGACGACGACGATGTCACCGCGCGTCGTGAGCCACTTCGAGTCATAGATCCCGCTGCTGCCGTTGATGAACGCGCCGCCGTGGATCCACACCATC
>JAQSXQ010000329.1 GCA_029256565.1 Mycobacterium sp. | reverse complement strand
TCAGTGCCTCGGCGATCGGCTTCTACGGCTACGACAGGGGCGACGTGTCGCTCACCGAGGACGCCGGCCGCGGCGACGGGTTCCTCGCCGACGTGGTCTCCGACTGGGAGGCCGCCACCGCACCTGCCGCCGACGGCGGCATGCGCGTCGTGACGGTGCGGACCGGCATCGTGCAGTCGGCCGAGGGCGGCACGCTGAAGCTCCTGCGACCGCTGTTCACCGCGGGACTGGGCGGCAGGCTGGGCAGCGGCCGGCAGTGGCTGTCCTGGATCGGTCTCGACGATCTGCTCGACGTGTACTACCGCGCGCTCTACGACGACCGGCTCTCGGGTGCGGTCAATGCGGTGGCGCCCAACCCCGTTCGCAACGACGAGTACACCCGGGCGCTGGCCAAGGTGATGCACCGGCCGGCGATCCTGCCCGTACCCGGCTTCGGTCCCCGGCTGCTGCTCGGCGAACAGGGAGCCCGCGAACTGGCCGAGGCGAGCCAGCGCGTCCTGCCGACCAAGCTGGCGGCCGTCGGTCACCGCTTCCGTCAGCCGCAGGTCACCGACGCACTGTCACATCAGCTGGGGCACGGCTGACGCGCGACACGGGCGAGGAAGCCGCGGACCAGGGCGTGTAGTCGCCGGTCGGCGTCGGACTGCAACCGCGCCGTCTGGTCGGCCAGGGCGTCCGCGTCGATGCCGAGCGCGGCTGCCTCCGCGCCGTCGTTGGCCAGCCAGGCCTGCAGCAGCGGACCGTCGAGTTCGGGGTGGAACTGCAGGCCGAGCGTGTGGCCGATGGTGAAAGCCTGTGTGGCGCGGTCGTTTCGGGCCAGGACGGTGGAACCCGCCGGTGCGCTGAAGCGGTCGAAGTGCCATTGGAACCAGGGCCCGCCGGGCACCACGTCGGGTGCGTCGGTGTTCACCGGGCACCACCCGATCTCGGGCTCGGACGAGCGGGCCACGGTGCCGCCGTGCGCCCGCGCGGCCACCTGTCCGCCGAAGCACACGCCGAGCACGCCGACACCGGCTGCGTCGGCGTCGCGGATCATGGTCATCTCGTCGGCGATCCAGGGCAGCGTCTCGTCGTAGGCGGCCCACCGCGCGCCGAGGGGGACGATCACCTCGTAGGCCAGCGGGTCGGGGAACTCGACCGTCAGCCCAGGGGTGTCCACCGCGCCGGCGGGCACCACCTCGAATATCGCGGTGTCGTAGCCGAGGTCGGTGAAGACGTCGCCCAGCAGGGCGGGCGGTGCGACGGGGTCGTTGACGACGAAGAGGACTCTGGGTGCCACCACAGCACCCTAGGGTGGCGCGTGCCCGGGTGCGAGTTCGGCACCGATCCTGCGGAACAGCGCCTGGGCGGCGTTGACGTAGTTGCCGTCGCCGTCGAAGGCCTCGGGGGCGAACGTGGTCGCGATCGCGATCGCGATGCGTTCGTCGGGCAGGTACGCCGCCACCCCTGCCTCGCCCGCGAACATGGGGTTCTGCAGGAGCCAGTCGCCCGAGACGACCACGCCCATGCCGTAGGTGTAGCGCTCGGTCATCGGGGCGCACGTGGCGCAGCCGGGCTGGGCTCTGGTCTTGCCGCGCAGGGCAGTCGAGACCATCAGGTCGTGCGAGTCCTTCGACAGCAGCTTGCCGGTGCCGATCCCGACCGCGGTGGCCTCCATGTCGTAGACGGTGGTGGTCTGGACGGCGCCGTGGGTGAGGGTCCACGACGGGTTCCAGAACGTCGACTCCTCGTAGAACGGCGTGCCCGCCGGGATCTTCAAGGCCTGGCGCCGCTCGCTGCTGAACGCGTGCAGCACCGGTGCGGGGATGTCGGGGGTGAACGAGTTGACCGTGTTGGTCAGGCCGAGCGGCCCGAGCACCTGCTCCTTCAGCAGCGCAGGCATGTCCTGGCCGGTCGCCCGCTCCAGCGCCAGGCCCAGCAGGACGTAGTTGGTGTGGGCGTAGTTCCAGTTGGTCCCTGGCTCGTAGAGCAGTGGCCGCGACACCGCGAAGTCGAGGAGTTCGTCGGGCGCCCACTGCCGGAACGGGTCGGCGTAGATGGCGTCGTCGAACGCGTCGTTGCCCAGCACGTAATCCGGGTAGCCCGAGGTCATCTGGGCCAGCTGGCGCAGCGTGACGCGACCAGCGTTCGGCACGTCTGGCAACCAGGTCGACAGCCGGTCGTCGAGGCCGATCCGGCCCTGGTCTGCAAGCCGCAGCAGCAGCGTCGACACGTACGAGATCGCCACCGCGCCGTTGCGGAAGTGCATCGCGGGGGTGGCGGGGACGCCGGTCATCGAGTCACCGACCGCCCGAGTGAGGATCTCTCTGCCGTCCTTGGTGACCCGCACGATCACGGCCCGCAGGTGCGACTCCCGGCGGACCTGATCGACGATGCGCATGACGGCGTCGGCGGTGGCGCCGTCGGACGCACCGGTCGGGTCGCCGGCCTCGTCGGGCGCTGATCCGCAGGCCGCCACGAGCAGGGCGGCGCACGAGGCAGCGAGCAGGCGGACGAAGGACGGCATGCCCGATCCAAGCAGACGGCTTCACCCGCGGGTCGGGAATGAGACTGGCATGCTGGTTCGACGACCGAGACACCAGGAGGGCGACGACGTGACCGACCCGAGCGGGTGGTTCCTCACCGAATCCGAGCGCGGAAACCCGGACACCGACGTGCCGTTCTGGCGCGACGGGAACGTCGCCGAGCCCCTCGTGCACGGCAGGACCTACTTCGAGGAACTGGCGAAGGAGGTGGAGGCGTGCGGTCCTGGCGACTACGTGTTCTTCACCGACTGGCGCGGCGACCCCGACGAGCTGGTTCGCGACGACGGCCCGACGGTCGCCGAGCTGTTCTCGAGCGCGGCCGAGCGCGGTGTCGTGGTCAAAGGTCTGGTGTGGCGGTCGCATCTGGACAAGCTGCAGTACAGCGAGGAGGAGAACCGGCATCTCGGGGAGGCGATCGAGGAAGCCGGTGGCGAGGTGCTGCTCGACCAGCGCGTGAGATTCGGTGGCTCCCACCATCAGAAGCTGGTCGTGATCCGGCGTCCGAGCGACCCCGAGCGCGACGTGGCGTTCGCGGGCGGGATCGACCTGTGCCACTCGCGTCGCGACGACGCCCGCCACCTCGGCGATGCCCAGGCGATCCAGATGTCGAAGGCCTACGGTGACCGGCCACCGTGGCACGACGTGCAGCTGCGGCTGCGCGGTCCGATCGTCGACGTGCTGGATCAGACCTTCCGCGAGCGGTGGGAGGATCCGTCGCCGCTGGACATGCTCAACCCGATCGCATGGGTCCGCGACAAGCTCAGCGGCGCGGACCTCACTCCGGATCCCCTACCGCAGCGGCCACCGCCTGCGCCCGCGGCCGGCCCACACGCGGTGCAGGTGCTGCGCACCTATCCCGATGCGCACTTCTCCTACGACTTCGCAGCCGAGGGCGAGCGGAGCATCGCCCGCGGGTACACGAAGGCCGTCCGCCGAGCGCGCAGGCTCATCTACCTCGAGGACCAGTACCTGTGGTCGCGGCAGGTGGCCGACTTGTTCGCCGCGGCGCTGCGGGAGCATCCCGATCTCCATCTCGTGGCCGTCGTACCTCGCCATCCCGACGTGGACGGCAAGCTGGCGCTGCCACCCAATCAGGTCGGCAGGCAGCAGGCGATCGACGTGTGCAAGCTGGCGGGTCCCGAACGGGTGCACGTGTTCGACCTGGAGAACCACGTGGGGACGCCCGTCTACGTGCATGCCAAGGCGTGCGTGATCGACGACGTGTGGGCGTGCGTGGGCAGCGACAACTTCAACCGGCGGTCGTGGACCCACGACAGCGAATTGTCCTGTGCCGTGCTCGATTCCACGCGCGACGAGCGTGAGCCGGTCGACCCCGCGGGTACCGGTGACGGCGCAAGGGTGTTCGCCAGGGACCTTCGGCTGGAGCTGCTGCGCGAGCACCTCGACCGCGCCGCCGACGGCAGTGAGGATCACGACCTCGTCGATCCCGGTGCGGTGGTCGAGGCGGTCACGGCGGC
>JAQSXQ010000328.1 GCA_029256565.1 Mycobacterium sp. | reverse complement strand
CGTTCGCCGAGGGGCAGAACCGCGGATGGACGACGAGCTTCGTGCCCGGCATGCAGTGGCTCGCCTACGATCTGACGGGCGACGAGGCGTTTCGCGACCAGGGGCTGCGCCACGCGGTCGACTTCGAGCGCCGTCTGCGCGCCGATGAGGATCTCGATACGCACGATCTCGGGTTCCTGTACACGCTGGCGGCGGTCGCGCCGTGGCGCAGAACGGGCGATGAGCGGTGGCGCGCGGTTGGGATCGGCGCGGCGGAGCGGCTCATGACGCGCTTCCTCGAGCCGGCCGGAATCATCCAGGCGTGGGGGGACCTGTCGGATCCAGAGCAGCGCGGCCGTACGATCATCGACAGCCTGATGAACATGCCGCTGCTGACATGGGCAGGCGAGCAGACCGGAAATCCCCGCTTCGGCAGAGCGGTCCGCCGTCACACGGGCCAGCTGCGCACGCATATCCTGCGCGACGACGACTCGACATTCCACACCTACTATTGGGACGCCGAGACGGGCGAGCCTCTGCGGGGTGCGACCGCTCAGGGTGCGTTCGACGACTCGTGCTGGGCACGCGGCCAGGCGTGGGGCGTCCTCGGCTTCGCCCTGAACTACGGCGCGACGGGCGACGAGATGCTGCTCGATGCCGCGTGGCGGTGCGCCGACTTCCTCCTGCGTCACCTGCCTGCGGACCTCATCCCCTACTGGGACCTCGTGTACTCGGACGGCAGTGGCGCTCCCCGAGACAGCTCGGCCGCCGCGATCGCCGCATGCGGTCTCTACGAACTGGCCGCATGCGATCCGGATCGCGCCCGCGCCGCGCGGGCGCGCCGGGAGGGTGACGCGCTGCTGGATGCGCTGATCGCCCGCGCGCGCCCCGCCAGCCCCGCGGACTCGGACGCGCTGCTGCTGCACGGCGTGTACAACCTGCCGGAGGGCAACGGCGTCGACGAGGGCACACTTTGGGGCGACTACTTCTATATGGAGGCGCTCGTGCGTCGCGCCCGCCCCGACTGGGATAGGTACTGGTAACCATGACCGCCGCCGACCTATACGGGCGCTCGAGATATTGACGTAACGATACGTCAGTCCGTACGCTATCCCACAGCTGAGGTCTGGGCGCGCGCCTGATGCCCCACGCCCGCCGATTGACAGAGGAGTCACGGAGATGCAGCGATCCCTTTCCCGCAGACGAAACAGCCGCCGTCGTGCCCAGACCGTGGTCGTTGCAGCTGTCACGCTGGCGCTTGCGCTGACCGGCTTCTCGTCGGTGCCCGCGGTCGCGTCGGACACGTCGGACCTCGGCGAGCTCCTCGACCTGACGCGCCCGGAACTCGCCGGCGTCGCCGCGGAGCTCGCGGCCGGCGACGACGCGGGCGCTGCCGACGCGCTGAAGGCGTACTACGCGACGCGGGCCGGCGTCGAGTTCCCGTCCGCAGGAGGCGGAGCCGCCGACGCCACCGCCGACGAGCTCGCAGCGGGCATCTTCCGGTTCGGCGACGAGACTCGCGACTTCTACAACGCGGCCGAGGACCGGATCGACGTCGACTGGGCGGACCTGTGGGGCGGCACGGACGCGGCTCCCGGCAGCGCGCAGGTCCTGATGACTGATTTCACGTTCATGCCCACGCTGGCGAGCGCCTACGCGCAGGAGAGCGATCCCGGCAAGCGCGCCGCCTACGCAACGGCGTGGATGCAGATCTCGCTGGACTTCGTCGCGGACAACGCGAGCTGGCCTCAGAACCGCAACCTGTCGGCCGCCAAGCGGCTCGCCCAGCTCGTCAGCTCGTTCTCCGTGTTCCGGGCCGAGCCGAGCATCGCCGCGGCCGACTTGGTCGCTTACCTGTCGGCGGTGCATGCGACGAGCGACTTCCTCGCCTCCGTGCTTCAGACACACATCGGGAACAACTGGTACGTGTCGATGGCCCGGTCGATGTATGCCGCCGGGGTGTACCTGCCCGAGTTCAAGGCCGCCATCGGCTGGGAGACTTTCGCGACGCGGGCCGTCGAGCGGTTCCTGCGTGTGTACCTCCAGGGCGACGGCGTCTACCGCGAGCCGACCTTCAACTACCAGGCCTACGTGGCGGACCTCATCAACAACATGATCGCCATCGCCGACGCCAACGGGCGGGAGCTGCCCCGGGCGCTGGTCCAGGCTGCGGACTGGATCGCGGACGTGCTGTTCGCGACCCGGCAGCCGGACCTCGATGCCGCGCTGATCGGCGACACCCCGAACGTCGACGCCGGTGCGCGCGCCATCCGGGCGACCGGCGCACGCAATGCCTGGTCCGACTTCACGTGGGTCGGCTCCGGCCGGACCCAGGGAACCACCCCGACTCTGGGGTCGACGCTCTACCCCATCAGCTACGCGGTGCAGCGCTCGGGGTGGGACGCAGACGCCCGCTATCTCCTGGTCAACAACCACAACAGCAGCTACACGGCTTCGCACCGGCATCCGGACGACCTCAGTATCGTCATGGCGGCGTACGGGCGTCCGCTGATCGTCGACCCAGGGGTCGGGGATTACAGCGCGACTCCGACGAATGACTGGATGCGCCGCACGACCGAGGCACACAACACGATCGAAGTCGACCGGAAGCCGCAGGCCGCGGGAGTCACCCGTGCGATGTCGCTCTGGCGGTCCAACGCGGGCCTCGACGTCTACCGCGGCCAGGCGATGGGGTACCAGCCGGTCGCGCACGATCGGGTCGTCTACTTCGTCAAGCCGGGGTTCTGGGTGGTCTCCGATGACCTCACCGGCGACACCGCCGCGCACGACTATCGGCAACTCTGGCACTTCCCGGGTGATCCCGTCACCGTCGACCCCGCCACGAACGTCGCCACCGTCGGGTTCGACAGTGTGGCCGGTGCCGCTCCCGTCTCGGGGGTGCAGCTCGTCCCCGTGCCGGCGTCCGGCGCGGACGTCTCGCCGAGCGTGCACGACAACGGTGCGGTGCGCGTGGGCGAGGAGGTTCTCACGGACGTCGAGTACCTGTCGTACGACTGGTCCGCCACCGGCTCCACCGGCCTGGACACCGTCCTGTTCCCGGGACCGGCGGGCGCGGCCCCGTCAACGGCGGCGACGCGCATCCCTCTGCGCGGGGTGGACCACTCCGTGGCGTCCGCGCTCGAGATCGACCTGCCGGACGGCACCGGCAGGTTCTACCTCTCGCGCGAGCAGACTCCGTCGTCCCGGGCGTTCGGGGCTGCCGCGACCGACGCCGAGACCGCATACCTCGAGCGTGCCGAGGGCGGTGGGCTCACGCGGTTTGCGCTCACCCGCGGGACGTCGTTGGTCGATGACGGGGATATCGTCGTCGACGCGTCCGGGGTCGTGTCAGACGTCAGCGTGGAGCTGGACGGCCGGACGGCCAGGGTGGCTTTCGGAGACCCCTTCACCGGCACCCTCACGTTCGCGGCGCCGGACGCGGAGCTGGTGACCGTGAACGACACCCCGGCCACATTCACCCGCAAAGGCGATCTCGTCACGGTATCGCTCGAGCCGACGTTCGCGGTGACCCCGGTCCTCGACGAGGACTTCGACGAGGCGAAGCTGGACAGCAGGAACTACGGCTTCGAGGGCGGGCTCGAGGGCTGGGTTGCGCTGCAGGGCGCCTGGGAGATCGGCGGCGAGCCGGCGAACGCTCACCTGGCGCAGACTTCGACCGCGGCTGCCGACGCTCTCGCGGTGCAGCAGGATGTCCCGGGCGACGTGATCGTGTCGGCGGACATCGTGCCCGGGGCCGGAGACCAGGCGGCCGGCCGAACAGGTCTGGCGTTCCGCTACCAGTCGCCGATAAACCACTACCGCGCCGACGTCGTGCCGGCGGCAGACGGTTCGGCCCTGCGGCTCGTCAAGGTCTACAACGGGGCGACCACCGTGCTCGCGGAGGCCGGGTTGGAACTCGCCCCCGGCGCGCCCCACACGCTGACGGTGTCCGCCGTCGGGCGACACCTGGTGGCCCGCGTCGGTGACGTGTCTGTCTCGGCGAACGACACTCAGCTCCCGAACGGCGG
>JAQSXQ010000327.1 GCA_029256565.1 Mycobacterium sp. | reverse complement strand
GGCATGCGGAAAGCCGCGTAGTCGTGAAATTCCAAGCTGGGAACGCTCATTTATTGCCCCATTCGTAGGGCAGCCGAGCGGCCTAGTACGGCGCCGCTGGCCGCCGTTCATTCGCATCGGATTAATGCGAATCGCGCAGTCAGTATCGGGCCGTACGGGCCAGGAAACCAGCCGTGAAATATGGTTACCCGCAGGTCACAAGCCTAAGCCGAAGAATTGTGCATGCGCGTCAAAACTCTGCAATGACAATTTCGGTTATTAGCCCAGCGTACGAACCCGCCCGGCAAAATTCGGCGCGAAATCCGACCAATTCCCCGGTTTTTCAGCAAATGGGACATTGTGTTCAGATCGCGCAGCGACTACATCTATTACGGGCGGCGTACGACGCCGCGAGCACACCGAGAGGAGCAGGCGTGAAAGTCTTCAAGGATCTGAACGAGTTTGCAGCGGCCCAGGGCAGCCAACTCGGCCCGACCGAGTGGATGGAGATCAGCCAGGACCGCGTCAACCTGTTCGCCGACGCCACCGACGATCATCAGTGGATCCACGTCGATCCGGAGAAGGCAGCCGACGGCCCGTTCGGCGGCACCATCGCCCACGGACTGCTGACGCTGTCGCTGCTCCCGCACTTCTCTCACGACCTCTACCGCGTCGACGGCATCTCGCTGGCGGTGAACTACGGCTACAACAAGGTTCGCTTCATCACGCCGGTCAAGGTGGGGGCGAGGATCCGCGCCCGCGGCGAGGTCACCGCGATCAACCAGCTCGAGAGCGCGGTGCAGGCGACCACCACGATCACCGTGGAGATCGAGGGCTCGGAGAAGCCGGCAGCGGTCGCAGAGTCGATCATCCGCTACATCGCCTGACGCCGGCCGGGCATCAGCGGGAGCGCTGAGCTGCCTTGACGAGGCCGCCGCCGATGATCAGGCGCTGGATCTCGCTGGTGCCCTCGTAGAGGCGCAGCAGCCGCACCTCGCGGTAGATGCGTTCGACGGGAACGTCGCGCATGTATCCCGCGCCCCCGTGGACCTGAACCGCGAGATCGGCGACCTTGCCGACCATCTCGGTGCAGAACAGCTTCGCCGTGGACGGGGCGATGCGCCGGTCCTCGCCGGACAGCCACAGCCGCGCGGCGTCGCGGACGAGCGCCCGTCCGGCCATCACGCCGGTCTGCTGGTCGGCGAGCATCGCCTGCACGAGCTGGAAGTCTCCGATCGGCGTGCCGCCCTGAGTGGCGGTGGCCGCGTAGCGCACCGATTCGTCGAGTGCGCGCTGGGCAGTACCCACCGACAGCGCGGCGATGTGGATGCGTCCGCGTGCCAGTGACGTCATGGCCGCCCGGTAGCCGATGTCCACCGCACCGCCGATGAGGGCGTCGTTGCCGACGCGCACCTCGTCGAATGCGACGTCGGCGGTCCAGGCGCCCTCCTGGCCCATCTTGGCGTCCTTGCCGGCGACCCGTACGCCCTCGGCGTCTGCGGGTACGAGGAACACCGCGATGCCTGGACCGTCGGCGTCGGCGGGCCGCGTCCTGGCGAACACCACGAACAGGTCGGCGGTCGGCGCGTTGGTGATGTACTGCTTCTGGCCGGTGATCACCCAGTCCGCGTCGTCGGAGGATCCGTCGCGCACCGCCTTGGTGCGGAGGCCCGCCGGGTTGGAACCGGCGCCCGGTTCGGTGAGTGCGAACGACGCCACGACGTCGCCGCTCGCGACGCCTTCGAGCCAGCGCTCCTTCTGCTGATCGGTGCCGAACCCCACCAGGACCTGGCCCGCGATGCCGTTGTTGGTGCCGAACATCGACCGCAGGGCGAGCGTCGTGTAACCGAATTCCATGGCCATCTCGACGTCCTGGGCGAGGTTCAATCCCAGCCCACCCCATTGCTGAGGGATCGCATAGCCGAACAGGCCCATGTCCTTGGCCTGCTGGCGGATGTCGTCGGGTACCCGGTCGCCCGCCATGATCTCCTGCTCGCGCGGCATCACGACGTCGCGGACGAACTGACGGGTCGCGGCGAGGATGTCGGCGAAGTCGGCGTCGCTGACCGGCTCGTCCTGCGCGACGGTGGCGGTATCGGCCGTGGTGGGGTTGGCCATTCGTCGGATTCTCCTGCTCGAGGGATGCGGCGTGCGTGCCACGAATATCATATTTTATGTTTGAGGCCGACGGCTGGACTGAGAGGGGTACGACGACCATGGGACTGCTTGACGGACGCACTGCGGTGGTGACCGGCGGCGCACAGGGGATCGGCTTCGCCATCGCCGAGCGCTACGTGGCAGAGGGCGCGCGCGTCGTCCTCGGCGACCTCGATCTCGATGCCACCGAGGCCGCGGTCGGCCGGTTGGGCGGCGCGGACGTGGCTCGCGCCGTGCGGTGCGACGTCACGAAGGCCGACGACGTCGAGGCGCTGGTGGCGGTGGCCGTCGCGGAGTTCGGCGGGCTGGACGTCATGGTCAACAACGCGGGCATCACGCGCGACGCGACGATGCGGAAGATGACCGAGGAGCAGTTCGACCAGGTGATCGCCGTGCACCTCAAGGGCAGCTGGAACGGCACCCGCAAGGCCGCCGACGTCATGCGCGAGCAGAAGCGTGGCGCGATCGTGAACATCTCGTCGATCTCGGGCAAGGTCGGGCTGATCGGGCAGACCAACTACTCGGCGGCCAAGGCCGGGATCGTCGGCCTCACCAAGGCCGCTGCCAAGGAGGTCGCCCACCTGGGTGTGCGGGTCAACGCCATTCAGCCGGGGCTGATCCGTTCGGCGATGACCGAGGCCATGCCGCAGCGCATCTGGGACGCGAAGCTGGCCGAGATCCCCATGGCGCGCGCAGGCGAGCCCAGCGAGGTCGCGTCGGTGGCGCTGTTCCTCGCCTCGGACCTGTCGTCGTACATGACCGGCACGGTGCTGGAAGTGACCGGCGGGCGGCACATCTGATGAATCGCGATGCCGTCGTCTGCGAGCCCGTCCGCACGCCCATCGGCCGCTACGGTGGAATGTTCAAGGGCCTGACCGCGGTCGAACTCGGCGTGGCCGCACTGCGTGGGCTCCTCGAGCGCACCGGCGTTGGACCCGACGACGTCGAGGACGTCATCCTGGGCCACTGCTATCCGAGCATGGAGGCCCCGGCGATCGGGCGCGTCGTCGCCCTGGACGCCGGTCTGCCGGTCACGGTGCCCGGCATGCAGCTCGACCGCCGGTGTGGCTCGGGCCTGCAGGCCGTCATCCAGGCCGCCATGCAGGTCGGCACAGGCCAGAACGACCTCGTGGTGGCCGGGGGTGCCGAGTCCATGAGCAACGTGGTGTTCCACTCCACCGACATGCGCTGGGGTGGCGCGCGGGGAGGGGTGCAGGTGCACGACGCACTGTCGCGCGGCCGCACCACCGCGGGCGGGCGGGACCACCCCGTCCCGGGCGGCATGCTGGAGACGGCCGAGAACCTGCGCCGGCAGTACGACATCCCGCGTGACGAGCAGGACGAGCTGGCCGTGCGTTCGCACCAGCGTGCGGTGGCAGCGCAGCGCGACGGGTCGCTGGCCGAGCAGATCATCCCGGTCACGGTGACGAACAGATCGGGTGACACCGTGATCGACACCGACGAGCACCCGCGTGCCGATACCTCGGTGGAAGCGCTGAGCAAGCTGAAACCCGTTCTGCTGAAGCAGGATCCGGACGCCACCGTGACCGCCGGCAACTCGAGCGGTCAGAACGACGCGGCGTCGATGTGCATCGTGACCACCGTCGACAAGGCGGCCGAACTGGGGTTGACGCCGCTGGTGCGGCTGGTGTCGTGGGGCGTGGCGGGGGTGCCACCCAACGTGATGGGCATTGGCCCCGTGCCCGCGACGGAGCTGGCGCTGGGCAAGGCAGGGCTCGGCATCGCGGACATGGACCTCATCGAACTCAACGAAGCGTTCGCCGCTCAGGCGCTCGCGGTGACGCGGGAGTGGAAGTTCGGGCCGAGCGACTTCGACCGCACCAACGTCGCGGGTTCGGGTATCTCGCTGGGCCAC
>JAQSXQ010000326.1 GCA_029256565.1 Mycobacterium sp. | reverse complement strand
GCCCCTGGCTCGCGGAAGAGCACCTGCTGGTCGGTGGCGGTCACGACGTCGCTCCGAACCACTCGCGGACCGGCTCCCGGCGCAGCAGCAGTGCACCGGTGATCAACAGGATCATCGAGACGCCGACGATCGCGATCACGGCGATGCCCGCGCCGAGCAGCAGCAGAAGCGCCATGAACGCGACCGACGCCATGGCCAGACCGACGCCCGCACTGGCGAACCGGGCCTCACCTCGACGGGCCCGGCCCGCGAGATAACCCTGCGCGAGGCCTGCGGCGATCAGGAGGACGCCGGTGACGATGACCAGCGGCGCACCGCCCTGGCTCAGCGTCAGCATGCCCAACGCGGCGATCAGCACGGCTGCGCTCACCCAGCACCAGAACGCGGTGTCCACGATGCGCGGGCGCTGCGCAGGGGTGTCGGGCATGGTCGGGCCAGCCTATCGGGTGAAGAACCCGTGAGCGTCCTTGCGGTGCAACAGGTAGATGCCTCCCGCGATCAGCACGGCGCCGAGGATCACGCACACCGCATACGCCGACGCGGCGACCGCGGACCGTTCGCTGCCGAACAGGTTGCCGACCACGTAGACCACCGATGCGGCGCCGCCACCGGTGAGCACGGTGCGCGCCCAGCGGTACCCCTGCCGCATCAGCAGTAGCAGCGTGGACACCAGCACCAGCACCACGACGGCGACGAAGCCCGCGAAGGCGTCGACGATCCCGTTCATGGCGCGGGTGGGTGCGGTGACCTGGTCGACGACGTAGCCCGCCGTCATCAGCGGCAGCGCCACGGCCCACAACCAGAACCCGGTCACCACGTCCTCCGGAGGGCCGCCCTGGGTCTGGTCGGTGGGTTCGGTCGGGTTCACGCCAGCCAGGTGGCGGCCTCGGCCGCCCAGTAGGTCAGCACGATGTCGGCCCCCGCACGCCGAATGCTGATCAACGTCTCCAGCGCCACGGTGGGCAGGTCGATCCAGCCGTTCGCGGCGGCCGCGCTGATCATCGAGTACTCGCCCGACACCTGGTACGCGGCAACGGGAACCGGCGATATGTCGGCGGCCGCGCGGAGCACGTCGAGGTAGGCCATCGCCGGCTTCACCATGATGATGTCGGCACCCTCGTCGATGTCGAGTTCGACCTCGTGCAGGGCCTCGCGCGCATTGCCGGCCGGTCCCCCGCCAGGCTCGACGCCACCGCCTCGCGGAACGGACCGTAGAAGCCGGACGCGAACTTCGCGGCGTAGGCCAGGATGACGACGTCGGTGTGTCCCGCCGCGTCGAGACCGTCGCGGATCGCGGCCACCTGGCCGTCCATCATGCCGCTGGGGCCGACCACGTGCGCACCCGAATTGGCTTGCGCCACGGCGAGAGCGACGTACCGATCGTTGGTGGCGTCGTTGTCCACGCGGCCCTCGACGTCGAGGACGCCGCAGTGCCCGTGGTCGGTGAACTCGTCGAGGCAGGTGTCGGCCATCAGCACGGTGGCGTCACCGACCTCCGCCGCCAGGTCCCGCAGTGCGACGTTGAGGATGCCGTCCTCCGCGGTACCGACCGAGCCGAGTGCGTCCTTGTCCTCGTCGCGCGGCACGCCGAAGAGCATCAGTCCACCGACGCCTGCCGCCACCGCATCGGTGGCGGCGCGACGCAGCGACTCGCGAGTGTGCTGAACGACGCCGGGCATGGACGCGATGGGGCGCGGCTCGTCGATGCCGTCGGCGACGAACATCGGCAGCACGAGATGCCTTGGCTCCAGCGACGTCTGAGCCACCAGCCGGCGCATGGCCGGGGTGCTGCGCAGCCGCCGGGGACGGTGACGGGGAAAGGCCACTGGGGATTACCGACGCGTGGAGGTCGCCACGCCTACCGGCGTCGGCTCTTCTTGCGCGGCGGCGGCAGGGCACCCTCGGCCCGGAGCCGGGCTGCGTGCTCGGCGAGCGCCTCGACCAGCGGGCCCACGGCTGCCGTCTCGGGCTGCACGTCGACGCGAAGGCCGAATTCCGCTGCGGTCTCGGCGGTCTTGGGTCCGATGCACGCCACGATCGTCCTGGCGTGCGGCTTGCCCGCGATGCCGACGAGGTTGCGCACCGTCGAACTCGACGTGAAGCACACCGCGTCGAAGCCACCGGTCTTGATCATCTCGCGGGTCTGGGCAGGCGGCGGCGCGGCACGCACCGTGCGGTAGGCCGTGACGTCCTCGATCTCCCAGCCGCGGTCGCGCAGACCCTCGGCCAGTGTCTCGGTGGCGATGTCGGCACGCGGCAGCAGCACCCGGTTCACCGGATCGAAGATGTCGTCGTACGGCGGGAACTCGTCGAGCAGCCCCAGCGAGGACTGCTCACCCGAGGGCACGAGCTCGGGGTTGATCCCGAACGCCCGCACCCGGTCGGCGGTGGCCTGTCCGACGCACGCGATCTTGACGCCGGAGAACGCCCGCGCATCCAGACCGAACTCGTTGAACTTCTCCCACACGGCGCGAACGGCATTGGTGGAGGTGAACACGACCCACTGGAACCGGCCGTCGACCAGACCCTTGACCGCACGCTCCATCTGGGCGGGGCTGCGCGGCGGCTCGACGGCGATGGTCGGCACCTCGATCGGCAGCGCGCCGTGGCCGACGAGGCGATCGCTCATCTCGCCGGCCTGGTCCTTGGTGCGCGGGACGAGCACGGTCCAGCCGTACAGCGCCCGGCTCTCCCACCAGTTCAGCTTCGCGCGGTTGGCGACGGTCTTGCCGATGGTCGCCACCAGCGGGCCGGCCAGCGGTCCGCTGGGCTCGCTGCCCGCGAGCGTTGCCTTGTCGAGCAGACCCGACAGCGACGTCTCGACCGAACGCTGCTGGCACGTGGTGCCGTTCGCGGTCACCACGCAGGGCGTGGTGTCGGTCAGGCCGTACTCGATCAGCGTGCGGGCGGCCTCCGGCAGGTGCGACGCCGTGGCGTGCAGGATCAGCGGGCCGGGGGCAGCGGCCAGCGCAGCCCAGTCCACGTCACCGCGCACGTCGGCGACGGTGTGCGAAGAGCCCAGCGGCAGACCGGCATACGTCGGCACGGCCGTCGTGGCGGGCAACCCGGGCACGATCTCGAAGTTCGCCTGCGTCCGCGCCACCGCGGTCACCTCGGCCAGCACGGCGTCCACCGACAGCGGATCGCCTGCGACCAGGCGCACCACGTCGACGCCGGTTCGAGCCTCGTTGACCAGGATCTTCGCGACCTCGGCCGGATCTCCGAGCGCGGGACGCACGTCCACGCCACTCGGCAGGCCGGCACCCGTCGGTACGGCGTCGGCGTCGCCCGTCGGGTCGTCCACCGGCGCTTCGGGTCCCGATGCCGGAGGCAGGTCCGACCCGATCAGGGCCAGCACCGCCTCGGGCACGTCTGGGTCTGTGAAGGCCAGCGCAGCATTGGTGAGCACTGTGCGTGCCCGCGTCGTCAGCAGGCCGGGGTCACCCGGGCCTGAACCGACGAAGGTGATGCGGCCGGGCTTCAGCTTGCGCCCTCGGATGGTCATCCTTCGCTCCCGCTTTCAGTCCGCTCCGCCAACAGATCTCGCGCACCCAGCTCGAACAACTCCGCGGCCACCGAGAGCCCTAGCTCTCGTGCCCGATCGGGAGCCCCGATGCCGGACGCACGGATCACGTCGGATCCGTCCAGCGTCGCCACGCAGCCGCGCAACGACAACTCATCGAAGACATTGCCCTCCTCGTCGATGGACTCGACCACTTCCGCGATCGCACCCACCGGCGCGGAGCACCCCGCCTCCAGTTCGGCGAGCAGGACACGCTCTGCGGTGACCGCGGCGCGCGTGTCGGGATCGTCCAACTGCCCGAGCAGCGCGACCAACTCGACGTCGCCCGCACGACACTCCACTGCGAGCGCACCTTGAGCCGGCGCCGGCAACATCTGCACCGGCTCAATCGTCTCGGTGACTGCGTCGAGCCGACCGATGCGGGCGAGACCCGCACGGGCGACGACGACACCGTCGAGATCACCGCTAGTAACCCTGTTCAACCTGGTGTCTAGGTTGCCTCGTAGGGGGCGAATTTCCAAACCGAGACCCAGTGCTCTAAGCTGCGCCGTCCGCCGCGGGCTCGACGTGCCGATCACGGAGCCGGACGGCAACTCCCCCAGCACCATTCCGTCGCGGGCCACCAGGGCATCGCGGGCGTCCTCGCGTGGGGGTATCGCGGCGATCACGAAGCGCTCGTCGTTGGCGGTCGGCAGATCCTTGTACGAGTGCACCGCCATGTCGACCCGATTGTCGGCGATCGCCTCGCGTAGAGCCTGGGTGAACACACCGACGCCGATGTCGGCGATCGGCGCACTGGAGCGGTCTCCGTCGGTGGAGACGATGACCAGTTCGGCGGCGTGCCCCCTGGCGATCAGAGCGTCCCGGATGGTCCCGGCCTGTGTGGTGGCGAGCAGGCTGCCTCGGGTGCCGATCCGGATGATCGTGTCGTTGCTCGATGCGGAAGTGGGCAAGCGCTACTCGGTCTTGTCCACGTCGGAGGGCAGGGGCAGTTCGCCACCGGCGACGGCATCGACGGCCTGCGGGTCGAGTTCGAAGAGTTCGCGCAGCGCCTCGGCGTAGCTGTCGCCGCCTGGCGCACCCGCGAGCTGCTTCACCCGGACCGTCGGAGCGTGCAGCAGCTTGTCGACGACGCGTCGCACGGTACGGGCGACCTCGTCGCGGTGCGCAGAGTCGAGCCCGGGCAACCGGTTGTCGAGTCGCAGCAGTTCGGCCTCGACCACGTCGGCCGCCCGCTGGCGCAGCGCCGTGACGGTGGGCGTCACCTCGGCCATCCGCTGGCCTGCAAGATAGTTGGCGACCTCCGCGGCGACGATCGCCTTCGCCGCCTCGGCGTCGGCCGAGGCCGCGCGAGCGGACGGCTCGCGCTGGATGCGGTCCATGTCGATGACGTAGACGCCGGGCAGCCCCGCCACGGCGGGATCGACGTCGCGCGGCATGCCGAGGTCGCAGATCACCAGCTGCTTGGGTTCCTGGCCGTGGGCCAGGCCGCGGTGCACGTCGGCCAGGGACACGACCGGGCGCACCGCGCCGGTACAGCTCACCACCACGTCGGCGTCGGTCAGCAGCGGCGGCAGATGGTCGAACGGGAAGGCATGTGCGTCGACGCCCTGGCTGCGCAGGTTCGCCACCACGCGCTCGGCACGCGGCAGCGAGCG
>JAQSXQ010000325.1 GCA_029256565.1 Mycobacterium sp. | reverse complement strand
GCGGACACCCGCTCGTAGACCTTCTGCGTCAACGCGAGCGCGGGCTGAGCGGTCGGCACGTCGTCCATCGACGAGTTCCTGACCTTCTCGGCGGCCTTGCGTTCCTCCCACTGCGCCAGCTGCTCCTCCAGCGACACCGACTCCCCGGCCAGCACGGCGGGCACCCGGTTGGCCAGCTTGCGGACCAGCGCGTCGGCGACGTCGTCGATCGAGAACGCGCCCTCGGGAGCGTCCTGGGCGATGCGGGCGTGGAACAGCACCTGCAGCAGCACGTCGCCGAGTTCGTCGCGGACGTCCTCGGCGTTGCCGCCCCGCACCGCGTCGAACAGCTCGTAGGTCTCCTCGAGCAGGTACCGACGCAGGGAGTCGTGGGTCTGCTCGCTCTCCCACGGCCCCGCGGTGCGGAGCCGGTCCATCGTGGTGACGGCGTCGACCAGCCGCTCGCCGGGCTGCGGCGGAGGCACCGAGATCAACTGCTCCCCCGCGGCCAGGCGGGAGCGCACCTCGGGATGGTCGGGGTCCGACGACAGCAGCACCGGCGCCGCGTCGGCATCGGGCGCGCCGAACGAGCAGGGCCGGGCCGCGGGCAGCGACCAGGGCACCTTGATCGGCATCTCCTCGGTGTACTGCACGTCCCCGGCGAGCAGGCCGACGGCCTCGACCGGGACCAGCGAGGGGCGGCGTGGGTCCACCAGGACGACGGTCACGGGAACTCGAACATCGTCGTGGGACCTCTACCTCTTCGCGCGTGCGGGGGTGGACGCACCCTGCTCCTCGCGCGAACTCTGCTCGCCGCGCCACTGGTCGAAGTTCGTTATATCAACATCCGTGCGGGGTCGGCCATCCAGCGCCAACAGCAGTTCGGCCACGGCACCGGCCAGTTCGAGGTCCCGGATGCGCGGGGCGCCGATGCCGGTACCCGCCCGCGGGATCGGCATCGTGATCGTCGACGTCGTCGCGCGGTAGGTCGCGCTGGGGTACATCCGCTTGAGCCGCAGTTGCTGGGAATCCTGCAGCGGCAACGGCGAGATGCGCACCGTCGACTCCGAAACGCCGCCCACTTCCGTCACGCCGTACTGGCGGCACAGCAGCCGCAGCCTGGCCACCGCGACCAACCGCCGCGCGGGCTCCGGCAGCGGGCCGTACCTGTCGACGAGTTCCTCGACCACGGCGGCGATGGCCTCCTCGTCGTCGGCCGCCGCGAGCCGGCGGTAGCCCTCCAGCCGAAGTCGATCGCTGCCGATGTAGTCGGGCGGCAGGTTGGCGTCGATCGGCAGGTCGATCCGGACGTCCTTCGGTTCTTCGTGCGTGGCAACGGTTTCCCCGTCCACGGCCGCGCGGAACGCCTCGACGGCCTCACCGACCAGGCGCACGTAGAGGTCGAAGCCGACCCCGGCGACGTGGCCGGACTGCTCGGCGCCCAGCACGTTGCCCGCGCCGCGGATCTCGAGGTCCTTCATCGCCACGGCCATGCCTGCGCCCAGCTCGTTGTTCTGGGCGATGGTGGCCAACCGGTCGTAGGCCGTCTCGGTCAGCGGAACCTCCGCCGGGTACAGGAAGTACGCGTAGCCGCGCTCCCGGCTGCGTCCGACGCGACCGCGCAGCTGATGTAGCTGGGAGAGACCGAAGGTGTCCGCGCGCTCCACGATCAGCGTGTTCGCGTTCGAGATGTCCAGGCCGGTCTCGACGATCGTGGTGCACACGAGGATGTCGTACTCGCGGTTCCAGAAGCCCTCGACGGTGCGCTCGAGTTGCTCCTCGGGCATCTGTCCGTGGGCGACGACGACGCGCGCCTCGGGCACCAGGTCGCGGATCTTGGCCGCGGCCGAGTCGATCGAGCGGACCCGGTTGTGGATGTAGAACGCCTGACCGTCGCGCAGCAGTTCGCGGCGCAGCGCCGCGGCCACCTGCTTGTCGTCGTGCGGCCCGACATAGGTCAGCACCGGGGACCGCTCCTCGGGTGGCGTGAGGATCGTCGACATCTCGCGGATGCCCGCGAGGCTCATCTCCAGGGTGCGCGGGATCGGCGTTGCGCTCATGGTCAGCACGTCGACGTGGGTGCGCATCGACTTGATGTGCTCCTTGTGCTCGACGCCGAACCGCTGCTCCTCGTCGACGATGACCAGGCCGAGGTCCTTCCACGTGACGCCGGTCTGCAGCAGCCGGTGCGTGCCGATCACGATGTCGACCGAGCCGTCGCGCATGCCCTCGAGCGTCTTGCGCGACTCCGCCGGATCGGTGAAGCGCGACAGCCCCTTCACCGTCACCGGGAAGCCCGTCATCCGCTGACTGAACGTCTGCAGGTGCTGATCGGCCAGCAGCGTCGTCGGCACCAGCACGGCGACCTGCTTGCCGTCCTGCACCGCCTTGAACGCCGCACGCACCGCGATCTCGGTCTTGCCGTAACCGACGTCACCGCAGATGACCCGGTCCATCGGGACCGGCTTCTCCATGTCGCTCTTCACTTCGGTGATCGCGGTCAACTGGTCGACGGTCTCGGTGAACCCGAACGCGTCCTCCATCTCGTTCTGCCACGGGGTGTCCGGACCGAACGCGTGCCCGGGCGCGGACTGGCGCTTGGCGTACAGCGACACCAGCTCGCCGGCGATCTCGCGTACTGCCTTGCGCGCCTTGGTCTTCGTGTTGGCCCAGTCGCTGCCGCCGAGCTTCGACAGCGACGGCGCCTCCCCGCCGACGTAGCGGGACAGCTGGTCGAGGGCGTCCATCGGCACGAACAGCTTGTCCGAGCCGCCGCCGCGCTTGGCCGAGGCGTACTCCAGCACCAGGTACTCACGGCGCGCGCCGCCGACGGTGCGCTCGGTCATCTCCACGAATCGGCCGATGCCGTGCTGGTCGTGCACCACCAGGTCGCCCGCGGTCAGCGCCAGCGGGTCGACGACGTTGCGCCGCTTGGCGGCGAGCTTCTTGCCCTCGGTGGCCGTCACCCGGTTGCCGGTGAGGTCGGCCTCGGTGATCACCACGAGCTTGGCCCCGGGCAGCACGACGCCCTCGCACAGCGGACCCTTGAGCACCCCGACGACGCCGGTCTTGGGGGTCTCGCCCGGCTCGAGCATCGCCGCGGCGACGTCGGATTCGCCGAGCTGCTCGACGACGCGGTGCGCGGTGCCCGCTCCTGGCGCGACGATCGCCGCCAGCCCGCCGGTGGCGACGTGCGCGCGCAGCATCGCGAAGACCTCGTCTTGGAAGTCCGGGGTGTTCTGCTGCGACCGTGCCGACGGAGCCGGCCGGATGTCGAGGGTGATCGCCGACGGATCGCCGAGCTGACTGAGCGTCCACCACGGATGCCCGCCCGCCGCGGCGTTCGCGCGGACCTCCTCGAGGCCGCGGAATCCCGAGCCGCCCAGCTGTTCCAGGTCGATCGGTGCGTCGGCGCCCATGGCCGCGATCGACCACGACGCCTCGAGGAACTCCCGGCCCGTCTTGACCAGGTCGGCCGCGCGGGTGCGCACCTTCTCCGGATCGCACACCAGCACCGGGGCGTTCGCGGGCAGGTGGTCGGTCAGCAGCGACAGGTCGGCGGGGCGCAGCACCGGCAGCAGCGACTCCATGCCCTCGACGGGGATGCCCTCGGACAGCTTGGCCATCATCTCGCCGACGGTGCCGCTCACGCGGTTGTCGTCGTGGGGCTGTTCGGCGGCCAGCGCGGCGGCACGCTTGCGCACGTCGTCGGTCAGCAGCAGTTCGCGGCACGGCATCGCGATCAAGCTGTCGACCTCGATCTCGGGGATCGAGCGCTGATCGGCGACCGAGAACATCCGCATCTCGGACACCTCGTCACCCCAGAACTCGATGCGCACGGGATGCTCGGCGGTCGGTGCGAACACGTCGAGGATGCCGCCGCGGACCGCGAACTCGCCGCGCTTGGCGACCATGTCGACGCGGGTGTAGGCCAGCTCGACCAGGCGCTCGATCACGCCGTCGAAGTCGGCGTCGGAACCGACCGTGAGCGTCACGGGTTCGACTTGGGCCAGGTCCGGCGGCATCGGCTGCAGCAG
>JAQSXQ010000324.1 GCA_029256565.1 Mycobacterium sp. | reverse complement strand
AGCGCCGGCCTCCTGGATGCGGTTGCCGAACGACGTCACGCGGATGTCGCGGGCACCGAGCACCGACCGCTGCGCGAACGCGGACTCGACGAGCGGGAACCCCTCGGGGTACTCGGTGAACGCCTGGCCGCCGACGACGAGGTCGTCTGGGTTGAGCATGTCGCGCAGCAGTGCCACGGCCTCACCCAGTACGCGGGCGCGTTCGGCGAGCAGACCGGTCGCCCGTTCGTCGCCTCCGCGGGCGGCGCGGAAGACGGCGGCGATGGTCGAGGCCGGCCCGCTGGCGGGCACGATGCGCAGCCGTCGCGCTGCCGAGAGCACTGCCTCGTCGCTGACCGTGGATTCCAATTGTCCGCTGCCGCCGAGCAATTCGGACTGCGCGGGCAGCGCGGCGATCGTGCCGGGCCCGCTGGCGGGCGAGTGCACGCGGCCACCGATCGACAGCGCGTAGCCGACCGTCTCACGGGCGTAGACGTAGAGGCTGGTGCCCGTGTCGCGGGCGGCGTCCGTGGCGCGGCCGTCGCGCCTGCGGGCGCCGAGCAGTAGTTCCGCGCCTGCCATCGCATCCACGTGCGACGCGAGGGAGACCGGCAGAGCGAGTGTCTCGGCGAGCACGGCGCCGACGGGCGCACCGGTCCAGCCCAGCCGCGGGTGGTCGACCAGTCCGGTGACGCTGTCGACGGCGCCGCCTGCGGTGACACCCACCCAGAGCGGCCTGCGCCGGTGCCAACGGCTCAGGTAGCGGCTCGCACTTCCTGCCAGCGATGCGAGCGCGGCGCTCTGGTTGCCGACCGGCGTCGGAGTCTCGACGACGTCGAGCGTCCGCCCGAGCAGGTCGGTCGCGGCGATGCTCGTGGTCTTGGCGCCGATGTGGACGGCGAGCGTCAGGAACGGCTCGTGGTTGACCTCGACGGGCACGCGCGGCCTGCCGATCGCTCCGGAGACCGCGAGGTCGGCGCGCTCGCGCAGGATCCCCGCGTCGAGCAGGGCGGTGACCTGGCGGTTCACGGTCGCGATGCTCAGCCCGGTGACCTTGGCGATGACGTCGCGGGCGATGGGTCCGCGCACCCGGGCGGCGCCGAAGACGGCGGCCGCGGCGGCGTCGGCGACACGGAGAGAGGGGGCCACGATGTGGTGGCGGGCCAGCAGTGCGCGCTTGGCGTGCGATGCCGCGGTCTGGCGGCTACCGGCCGACGCGGTGAGGAGGGCGGTGGTGGAAAGCGAGGTGGGAGTAGACACGTTGTCGTCCTTGAGGGAAGTCGGCTGGTGGGTTTTCGGGCCACACCTGGCGACTCAGCAGGACGAAGAAGTCCGGGTTCAGTCAGGCGCAGCGTGTTGTGCGACGACAACAACACGCACGCCGGACGGCGATACGCGAAGCCTGACTAAGGGACACGACCAGAATTTAGCACGCTGGCTAGAGTCGTGGGAATGACGGCTTCTGAATCTCGACAGCGTGTCGCAGTGGTCACCGGCGCCAGTTCCGGCATCGGTGCTGCTACTGCGAAAACCCTTGCCGCGCTTGGCTTCCACGTGGTCTGCGTGGGCAGGCGCAAGGACCGCGTACAGGCGGTCGCCGACGAGGTGGGTGGCACCGCCACTGTGGCGGACGTCACTGACCAGGCTGCGATCGACGCCCTGGCGGCCGGTCTGGACCGCGTCGACGTGCTCGTCAACAACGCCGGCGGCGCCAAGGGGCTCGAGCCGGTGCTCGACGCCGACGAGGAGAACTGGCGGTGGATGTGGGAGACCAACGTGCTCGGCACGCTCCGCGTGACCAGGGCACTGCTGCCCAAGCTGATCGACTCGGGTGACGGCCTGGTCGTCACGATCACCTCGATCGCCGCGTTCGAGACCTACGACGGCGGCTCGGGTTACACCGCGGCCAAGCACGCGCAGGGCGCGCTGCACCGCACGCTGCGCGGCGAGTTGCTCGGAAAGCCGGTGCGGCTCACCGAACTCGCGCCCGGCGCCGTCGAGACCGAGTTCTCGCTGGTGCGCTTCGACGGCGATCAGGATCGGGCCGACAACGTGTACCGCGGCATCACGCCGCTGGTGGCCGAGGACGTCGCCGAGGTCATCGGGTTCGTGGCGTCGCGGCCGTCGCACGTCAACCTCGACCAGATCGTCATCCGCCCGCGGGATCAGGCGCCCAACGGCAGGTTCAACCGGACGACGTGAGTCTCGCTAGCCGCCGGGAGCGGGAACCGGCGTGCTGGTGCCCGACGGCGTCGGCGCACCGCTCGGCGTGATCGGGGCGTTCACGGGGATGTTCGACGGCGGAGCCTGATCGGACAGCGCCGACATCGACTTCCACTCCTCCCACGGCACGGCCCAGTCCCAGATGTCGCCGTCGGCGTACGACAGCTGAATGCGCGTGCCGGTCACCTCGACCGGGTCGCCGTAGATGGCGGTGTTGAAGTACTGCTGCGCGTCGGATTCCGACAAGTTGATGCATCCGTTGGTGACGTTGCTGCTGCCCTGCGCGCCGAGGCTGGCCGGATTGGCGTGGATGAACTCGCCGTTGTTGGAGATCCGCACCGCGAACCGCTCGCGCACGTTGGCGTAGCCGGCGGCCGGGTTGGTCATGTAGAAGTCCTCGTACTTCTCGGTGACCACGTGGACGCCGCTGCGCGTGACGTTGCGATCGAGGTCGCCCTCGCCGTAGCTGCACGGGAAGTCCATGATCACCGCGCCCTGCTCGTCGAGCACCTGAATGCGGTGGCTCGACGCCTCGGCCCTGACCACCTGGCGTCTGCCGATGCCGAAGTCCAGCGTGACGTCCTGGGCGCCGTACGCGCCATTGCCGAACGGCAGGCCGTACAGGTTGGCCTTGACGTGCACCTGCGTGCCGGACGGGAAGTACTCGCGGGTGCGCCAGTGCGCGCGGGAGCCGCCGGCCTCGTTGGGCAGCCATGCCCAGCTGCCCTCGACCGGGGGTTCGGTGGTGACGTTGAGCGCCTTCTCGACGGTCGCCCTGTCCTCGTCGGCGATGTCGGCGTCGAACTGGATGATGATGGGCGCCGCGACGCCGACCGTCTGGCCGTCGGCGAGCTGGAACTGGCCGCTGACCTGGACCTGCGGGTTGACGGTCGTGAAGTTGCCCTGCACGGGGATCGCCTTGCCGTCGTTGCCGACCGCCGAGCCTCCCCAGGTGTACTCGACGCCGTAGCCGAGCGGCTCGGTGACCGTGAAGGACGTGCGGTCGCGGTTGACGACGCCCGCGACGACCCTGCCCTCGGGATTGGTGAGCGTGACGCGCTGGAACCACCCGTTCTCGACCTCGGCGGCCACCGGCGTCGTGGGGACGACGTCGGTGCTGGCTGCGGCCGGGGAGAACGTCACCTTGGCGGGTGCGGGTGCCTCGGATTCGGGCGTTCCACCGGAACCGGTGATGGATTTGCCCGAGCATGCGGCGAGGAATCCGGACGTACCGACCGCGAGCGCAGTGAGTGCCTGGCGGCGGTTGATGGTCACGTGGACCAAGAGTACCTAGAGGGAGCAGCCAATCAGGCACGGCTCGGGTGTGAGATCGATCCCGAACCGCTCCCTGACCCCGTCGCGGACGGTTCTGGCCAGTGCGAGGACGTCGGCCGTGGTGGCCGTTCCGCGGTTGGTCAGCGCGAGCGCGTGCTTGGTCGACAGCGTCGCGGCGGCCCCGTCGCCGGGGAAGCCCTTGCCGAACCCTGCGTGTTCGACGAGCCATCCGGCGGCCAGCTTCACGCCGTCGGGCGCCGGGTAGTTGGGCAGCGGACCGTCGGCGCGCAGCCGCTCGAAG
This sequence comes from Mycobacterium sp., assembly GCA_029256565.1. Classification (GTDB taxonomy): domain Bacteria; phylum Actinomycetota; class Actinomycetes; order Mycobacteriales; family Mycobacteriaceae; genus Mycobacterium. The sequence continues at coordinate 239 of JAQSXQ010000324.1, read as the reverse complement.
TCGGCCTCGCTGACCACGGGATTGGTGAAGAAGGAGCCGACGCTCCAGGTGTCGCGGTCCTCGTCGTCGAGCACCATGCCCTTGCCGGCACGCAGTTCGAGGACTGCGGCGCGCACGCGGGCGGGGTCGGTACGGGTTCCCGGTTCGACGCCGAGCGTCCTGGCCAGTTCGCCGTAGCGCACCGGCGCGCTGCGACCCTCGGCGTCCAGGGTGAACTCCACCTCGAGCACCACGGCGTG
>JAQSXQ010000323.1 GCA_029256565.1 Mycobacterium sp. | reverse complement strand
GCGCCGCGCTCCTCCGGGTTGCCGGACTTGAAGATGCCCGATCCGACGAACACGCCCTCGGCGCCGAGCTGCATCATCATCGCCGCGTCAGCGGGGGTTGCGATGCCGCCCGCGGTGAACAGCGTGACCGGCAGCTTCCCTGCCCTGGCCACCTCGACCACCAGGTCGTAGGGCGCCTGCAGTTCCTTCGCCGCGACGTACAGCTCGTCCTCCGACAGCGACGTGAGCCGACGGATCTCGCCGCCGATCTTGCGCATGTGGGTGGTCGCGTTCGACACGTCGCCCGTGCCCGCCTCGCCCTTGGAGCGGATCATGGCCGCGCCCTCGCTGATGCGCCGCAGCGCCTCGCCGAGGTTCGTCGCACCGCACACGAACGGCACGGTGAACTTCCACTTGTCGATGTGGTTGGCGTAGTCGGCCGGGGTCAGCACCTCGGACTCGTCGACGTAGTCGACGCCGAGGCTCTGCAGGATCTGCGCCTCGACGAAGTGGCCGATGCGGGCCTTGGCCATCACCGGGATGGTGACCGCGGAGATGATGCCCTCGATCATGTCGGGGTCGCTCATCCGGGAGACGCCACCCTGGGCGCGGATGTCGGCCGGGACGCGTTCGAGCGCCATGACTGCGACGGCGCCCGCGGCTTCGGCGATGCGGGCCTGCTCGGGGGTGACGACGTCCATGATGACGCCGCCCTTGAGCATTTCGGCCATGCCGCGCTTCACCCGGGCAGTGCCGGTCTGGCCGTTCACCGACCCGTTCGTTCCAGGTGCGGTATTCACAACTATCTCCTCCAAATGAGTACTGATTCAGTCTAGTGGCCGGGCCAAATCGATTCGATCCGCACGTCAGTGGATCGGCTCGGGCTCCCGGTCCCCCACCGGCGCCAGGCCCGTCACCAGCGCGTTCACCTCGGCGAGCCGTGCGCCGAGCTGACCCGGGTACACCTGTTCGCCACCCGCCACCAGCTCGGCGATCACGGCCTCGTCGCACCACCGGTGGCCGTGGATGTAGCGGCGTTCCAGCGCGGTCCGCCCGGTGGTCGACGGGTCGAAGCGGGCCGTGCGGTAGGCGAAGAACATCTCCTCGCTGCGGATGACCGACCCGTTGAAGTCGATGACGGCGTCGCGCCGCCACACCGGGCCGATCAGGTCGCCGGGATCGACGATCAGGCCGGTCTCCTCGGCCAGTTCGCGCGCCGCGGCGTCGCGTAGCGACTCACCCGGGTGCACCGCTCCCCCGACCGTGAACCACCAGCGCGGCGCCGTCGCCGAGTCGATCGCGGGATCCGATCCGCGCAGCAGCAGCACGTAGCCGTCCTCGTCGAGCAGCACCACCCGCGCCGAGGTGCGGCGGCCCGCCTGTCCGACCAGGGTGCGGGTGGCCCGTTCGGCGATCTCGAAGTACGTCGGCATCGCGGCCGTCCCGCCCAGGTGCAGGAAGCGGACGAGGGGGCGCTCGCGCAGCGCCAGCGTGTCGCGGACGGCGTCGTTGTGGAACCGGCGGGCCAGCAGCACGCGCGCCTCGGCGTCGGCGAGTTCGGCGACCAGTGGCAGCGGCACCGACGTCGCGTCCACCAGCGCCAGTTCGGCGGACAGGTCGTTCTCGGCGTCCTCCCGGCTGGACCGCGGGGCACGTTCGGCGATGTCGGCCAGTGCGGTCAGTCGCTGCCCGGGCGGACTGGACCCGTAGGCGTCGGTCGCCACGGCGCGGGCCACCACGGCACGGCGGGCAAGCGCACCGTCGAGCGCCTGCCAGGACAGGTCGTAGCGCACGTGCAGCCGGTCCAGCCGGTTGGCGGTCTGGTAGGCCCACACGCCACCGATCGCCAGCACGAGAAGTACGAGTGCCGCGACGACGACGAGGACCCATCCGAGCGTCATCCCGCCACCTGGACCTTCACGCCTGCACCGGCGACCGTCTCGTAGACCTGCTGGATCTGGCGGGCGACCACCGACCAGTCGTAGCGCCGCACCGCCAGCGCCGCCGCAGCCACGTAGCGCGCCCTGGTCTCGTCATCGCGCAGCATCTCGACCAGCGCGGCGGCCAGCGCCGCGGCGTCGTCGACCGGCACGAGTCGGCCGGCCTCGCCGTCCTCGAGCACCCGCCGGAAAGCGTCGAGGTCGCTGGCGACCACGGCCGTGCCGGCGGCCATCGCCTCGACCAGCACGATGCCGAAGCTCTCGCCGCCCGTGTTGGGCGCGCAGTAGACGTCGGCGCTACGCATCGCCGATGCCTTCTCCGCGTCGTCGACGAGGCCGAGGAAGCGCAGATGCCGCGCCAGTTCGCCTGCCTCGGAGGCGAGTTCGGCCTCGTCGCCGCGGCCCACGACCATCACCTCGACGTCGGGGAACGCCTCGACCAGCCCGGGTAGGGCACGCAGCAGCACGTTCATGCCCTTGCGGGGCTCGTCGAACCTGCCGAGGAACAACACCGAGCGGCCCGGCCTGGGATAGCCGTCCAACAGCGGTGCCGTCGCGAACGAATCGACGTCGACGCCGTTGGGGATCTCGACCGCGTCGGAGCCCAGCGCCTCCATCTGCCAGCGCCGCGCGAGGTCGGACACGGCGATGCGACCGACGATCTTCTCGTGGTACGGCCGCAGGATGCCCTGGAACACCGACAGGGTCAGCGACTTGGTGGTCGAGGTGTGGAACGTCGCCACGATCGGGCCCTCGGCGGCCTGCAGGGCCAGCATCGACAGGCTCGGCGCGTTCGGCTCGTGCAGGTGCAGGACGTCGAATTCGCCGTTCGCCAACCACTTCTTGACCAAGCGGTGGGTGGCGGGGCCGAACCGCAGGCGTGCCACCGACCCGTTGTAGGGAATGGGCACGGCCTTGCCGCCCGACACCACGTAGTCCGGCAGCTCGACGTGCGGCGAGAAGGGGGCCAGCACGCTGACGTGGTGGCCGTAGCCGCGCATCACCTCGGCGAGTTGCAGGACATGCGCTTGCACGCCGCCCGGCACGTCGAACGAGTAGGGGCACACCATCCCTATCCGCATCAGATCGCGCCTTCGGTCCCCGCGTCCCGTCCTCCGGCCAGCCGCCGCCGGCGCTCCTCGGACAGGTCGGCGATCCACTGCGGCTGCATCATGTGCCAGTCGGCGGGGTGGGCGCCGATGCCCGCGGCGAAGCGGTCGGCCAGCGCCTGGGTGATGACGCCGACGTCGCCGGACGAGATGTCCAGCGGCTCGTGCAGGCGCGTGCCCCAGTCCTCGCCCTTGAACCAGGTGAAGGCGGGGATCAGCGCGGCACCGGTTTCGAGCGCCAGCCTCGCCGGACCCGCGGGCATGCGGGTGCGCTCGCCGAAGAACTCGACCTCGACGCCGGAGCGGGTGAGGTCGCGGTCGGACATGAGGCACACCAGCCCGTTGCCCCTGAGCCGTTCGGACAGCGCCTCGAACGGCGGTCGTGCCCCACCGGTCAGCGGCAGCACCTCGAACCCGAGGCTCTCGCGGTAGGCGACGAAGCGGTTGTAGAGCGACTCTGGCTTCAACCGTTCGGCGACGGTGGCGAAGGTGCCGAACGTGTTGGTCAGCCACACCCCCGCCATGTCCCAGTTGCCGCTGTGCGGAAGCGCCATCACCGCACCGCGCCCGCGCTCTAGGGCCGCGGCGATGTTCGCGCTGCCCTCGACGTGGGCGTCGAGACGCCGGGCGAGTGTCGCGTGGTCCATCGACGGCAGCCGGAACGCCTCCCGCCAGTACCGTGCGTAGGAGGCCAACGAGGCCCGCATCAGTTCTGCGGGCACGTCGGCAGGCGCCACGCCGGTGACGCGGGCCAGGTTCTTGCGCAGCTGGTCGGGGCCGCCGCCGCGTGCGGCGTAGCGGGCTCCCGCGTCGAACGCGTTGCGGGCCGCGAACTCCGGCATCGCCCGCACCACCCGCCAGCCCGCGGCGTATCCGAGGTCGGTGAGGTGATCGGTGAACGGCAGCTTGACGCCGCGGGCGACGGGCACCCCGACGGGTGCCGGCGGCGTGCTCACTGGCCGCTCGTCTCCTCGGCCGACCCGGCTGCGGTGTCGGTGCGCAACGGTTCCGCCGCACCCGGCGACCGGCG
>JAQSXQ010000322.1 GCA_029256565.1 Mycobacterium sp. | reverse complement strand
CCGTCGTGCCTGCTGTTCGCCACTCGCGGTCCGGACGGGCAGCCGTCGCAGGCGTACCGCACGCTGTTCCTGCAGGAGCTGCTGCGCAGGGGCGTGCTCGGCCAGTCGTTCGTCACCTCCGCCGCGCACGCCGCAGCCGACGTGGATCAGACGGTGGCCGCGGTCACCGAGGCGCTGGTGGTCTACCGCCGCGCGATCGAGCAGAAGACCGTCGAGGGGCTGCTGGAGGGTCGCCCGGTGGCACCGGCGATCCGGCGCACCGCCGAGCCTCGGCACATCACGCGGCCCGCGTAGCGGCACATCACGCGGCCCGCGTAGCGGTACATCGCCCGGCGGGCGTGACGGTCAGTGCGCGGCGCGCGTAGCGGGGTGCACGGCGATCAGGCCGAGGCCGCCGCGCCGCTTGCACAGCGCTGCCAGCTCCGCGTACGCCTTGGCGCCGAGCAATACGGTCAGCTCGGGGGCGTAGGACTCCCACACCGGCCGTGAGCCGACGTGTGCGGCAGGGTCGCCCGTGCAGTACCAGTGCAGGTCCGCACCACCCTCGCCCCACCCGCGGCGGTCGTACTCCGTGATCGTGGTCTTGAGCACCTGCGAGCCGTCGGGCCGCTCCACCCACTCCTCGGTGCGGCGGATCGGCAGCTGCCAACAGACCTCGGGCTTCATCGTCAGCGGCTCCACGCCCAACTTCAGCGCCTTGGAGTGCAGTGCGCACCCGATGCCGCCCGGGAAACCGGGACGGTTGAGGAAGATGCACGCGCCCTTGTACTTCCGCGTCCGCAGATTGGGGGTGCCGTCGATCTCGTCCATCTCGAGGTACCCCTTGCGGCCCAGACCCTTGTCCCGGAACTGCCAGTCCTCGTCGGTCAGTTGCGCTGCCGCGTCGTCCAGGCTCGCCCGGTCGTCGTCGTCGGACAGGAACGCGCCGTGCGAGCAGCAACCGTCGTCGGGCCTGCCCTCGACCGTGCCCTGGCAGGCGGGCGTGCCGAACACGCACGTCCACCGCGACAGCAGCCACGTCATGTCCGCCGCGATCAGACGTTCCGGGTCGTCGGGATCGAAGAACTCCACCCATTCGCGCGCGAAGTCGAGTTCGACCTCTCCCGCGTGCACACCGCTCACGGAAAGCAACGGTAGACCCGATAACGTGGGCCCCGTGCGATTGGGCGTGCTCGACGTGGGCAGCAACACAGTTCATCTGCTCGTCGTCGATGCGCGACGGGGTGGTCACCCGACGCCGATGAGTTCCACCAAGGCGTCGCTGCGGCTGGCCGAGTCCATCGACGGCTCCGGCAAGCTGGTGCGCAAGGGCGCCGACAAGTTGGTCGACACCATCGACGAGTTCGCGAAGATCGCCGCGAGTTCCGGGTGCTCGGAGCTGATGGCGTTCGCCACCTCCGCCGTGCGCGATGCGACCAACTCCGACGACGTGCTGGCCCGCGTGCGCAACGAGGCGGGCGTGAACCTCAAGGTGCTCAGCGGCGTCGACGAATCGCGGCTGACCTTCCTGGCCGTGCGCCGGTGGTACGGCTGGAGCGCCGGTCGCATCATCAACATCGACATCGGCGGCGGATCACTGGAACTCTCCAGCGGCGTCGACGAGGAACCCGACGTGGCGCTGTCGCTCCCGCTCGGCGCGGGCAGGCTCACCCGCGAGTGGCTGCCCGACGATCCGCCTGGCCGCCGCCGGGTCGCGATGCTGCAGGACTGGCTCGCCAACGAGTTGGCCGAGGCGGGCGCGAAGGTGCTCGACGCCGGGACCCCCGACCTCACCGTGGCGACGTCGAAGACGTTCCGGTCGCTGGCGCGACTCACCGGTGCCGCGCCTTCCGGCGCGGGACCCAGGGTGAAGAGGACACTGACAGCAGCGGGCCTGCGGCAGCTCATCGCCTTCATCTCTAGGATGACCGCCGCGGACCGAGCGGAACTGGAAGGGGTGAGCGCTGAGCGCGCGCCGCAGATCGTGGCAGGCGCACTGGTAGCCGAGGCGAGTATGCGGGCACTGTCGATCGACACGGTCGACATCTGTCCCTGGGCGTTGCGAGAGGGGTTGATTTTGCGGAAACTCGACAGTGAAGCCGACGGGGCCGCTTTCGCCGACGGTGTGGGCATCTCAGCCGTGGTGAAGAGATCCGCCGACTCAGCCAAGGCCAGAGGCGACAAACGATGACAGATCCAGACGACAGCGCCACCCGGCCGATATCCGTCGCCGAGCTGCTGGCGCGCAACGGCACCATCGGTGCCCCGCCGGCAGGTGGTCGACGCCGTCGCAGGCGGGGCAACTCCGATTCGGTGACCGTCGCCGAACTCACCGGTGAGATCCCGATCGTGAGCGCCGCACCCGAGCAGCTCGTTCAGGAACGTCGGGAGCCCACCCCTTCGCCGACTCCGGAACCGGTCGCGGAAGAGCCGCCTCGGCACGAGGAGCCCGCCGCAGAGGTGGCCGAGCCCGAGGTCGAGCCCGAGGCCGCCGCCGAACCGGAGGTCGAACCGGAGGTCGAGCCCGAGGTCGTCGCCGAGTCCGAGGAGTTCAGCGAGCTGGCGCCCGCCGAGGTGGACGGGGACGAAGCAGCCGCGGAGCCGATCGACGAGCCCCAGGCAGACGAGGCCCTGACGGGCGAGACCCAGGCCGACGAAGCGCAAGCCGACGACGTGCAGGTCCCGGCCGAGGACGACCTCGAAGCCGAGTACGCCAGCCACCTCGAACAGCGCGACGCCGATCCGCTGCCGCTCGAGTTCACCCCGTTGCCCCGCCGGTCGCGGACCGCCACTGCCTACGACGCCTCCGGAGGCGCCGAGCAGATGAGCCCGGACCCGGTCGCCGACGACGATGACGACGCAGCCGACGACCTCGAGCTGGACTTCGCGGGGATCGCCAGCAGCGCGACCGACACGAGGGACGACGCCGACGAGACGAAGGACACCAAGCCGTCCTATCTGCGCTCGGGTGCCGACACCCTGTTCGGGGGCGGCCAGTCCGTCGCCGACGACATCGCGCGCCGCGGCAGGCAGCCGGGTCCCGAGGAGATCGACCTCGGCGACGACGCGCGCGACGACGGCACCGTCGACGTCACCCCGGACGAGAAGGTCGAGTCACGCGGGTCGACGTTCCTGAGCGGCCTGTGGATCGTCGCGCAGTGCGTCCTGGCCGTCGCGTTCGGCGCCGGTCTGTTCGTCGCGTTCGATCAGCTGTGGAAGTGGAACAACATCGTCGCGCTGGTGCTGTCGGTGCTCGTGATCCTCGGGCTCGTCGTCGGCGTGCGCGTCGTGCGCAAGACCGAGGACATCGGAAGCACCTTGATCGCGGTGGCGGTGGGAGCACTTGTCACGCTGGGCCCGCTGGCGCTCCTGCAGTCCCACTGACCCGACGAGACGACCGGTCTGAATCCAGTGCGCCCCGCCATCAAGGTTGGTCTCTCGACCGCCTCGGTCTATCCCCTGCGGACCGAGGCGGCGTTCGAGTACGCGGCTCGGCTCGGGTACGACGGCGTCGAGCTGATGGTGTGGGCCGAGACGGCCAGCCAGGACGTCGATGCGATCGCCAAGATGTCGGCGCAGTACGACGTGCCCGTCCTGTCCGTCCATGCGCCGTGTCTGCTGATCTCGCAGCGGGTGTGGGGTGCCAACCCGATCCCGAAACTCGACCGCAGCGTGCGCGCCGCCGAGGAACTCGGCGCCCAGACCGTGGTCGTGCACCCGCCGTTCCGGTGGCAGCGCCGCTACGCCGAGGGCTTCGCCGACCAGGTCGCCGAACTCGAGTCGTCCAGCGACGTGATGGTGGCGGTGGAGAACATGTTCCCGTTCCGCACCGACCGCTTCTTCGGTGCGGGGCAGTCGTCGATCGAGCGGATGCGCAGACGCGGTGGCACGCCGGGAGTGGCGGTGTCGGCGTTCGCGCCGTCGTACGACCCGCTCGACGGCGACTACGCGCACTACACGCTGGACCTGTCGCACGCCGCGACGGCGGGTACCGACGCCATCGAGATGGCAGGCCGCATGGGCGTCGACGGACCGGACGGCCTGGTGCACCTGCACCTGTGCGACGGCAGCGGCGCCGCC
>JAQSXQ010000321.1 GCA_029256565.1 Mycobacterium sp. | reverse complement strand
ACGGGTTGCGTCGCCCAGGCGTTCGTGGGCGTTCATGAAGCACCGGTCGTAGACGTCTCGGGGCAGGGGTACCGCGGCGCTCAACCGCCGGAACTCCGCTACGACCTGTTCGGCGAGCACGCGCAGTTTCACGTTGCGGTCCTGCGACCGCCAGCGGAGCAACTCGAACGCCGCGTCGGCGTCGAGGTCGTGCAGCAGCATCAACATGCCCTTGGCCTGTTCGATCACCGCCCGGTGATTCGAAACCTCTTGCACTGCTTCGGATAACTGATCTTGAAAGTCGCGATCGGTGCCTCGGTCGTCACCCCGAATGTCATCGCGCGCTTGCAGCATGACCCAGAAGTATACGAACTAACTGAACAGTCTGTCCAACACTGGCGTGATCGGCCAGCAAGGTGCGGGTTGTTGGGATCGGTAGCCGTCGTCGCGCACTTTCATGAACGCATGCCGGTGCCGCAGGGGCAGCGCATCACGAGAGGAAGACCACGCATGAAGATCCTGCCGACCCCCGTCGAGGAATTCGTCAACCGCACCGACCGCAACCGCAGCCTGGCGTTCGGCATCTCGGGCGCCGTACTCGCGTTCTGGAGCCTGTACAGGGTGTTCTGGGCGCTGTACGTCTCCGTGACGTTCTCCGGCATCGGATGGTCGCCGGTGTCGCTGGTGGTCCCGATCGTCCTGTGGGGAGCCATCGGCGTGGTGTCGGCTGTCGCGGCGTTCGCCTTCCTCACCCGGTACGCCAAGCAGACCTGACGGCTGACGACGAACGGCTCCCGGAGTGACTCCGGGAGCCGTTCGGTCGTCTGTCAGCCCTCCTTGCGGATCAATCGCTGCAGCGCCCCGCCATCAGAGGCCAGCAGCTCGTCGATCCGCTCGTGATTCACGTCGGCGACGACGATCTCGCCGACGTCCTGGTGGACGTCGCGGAAGATGCCGTGGGACTTCATCTTCTGCGTTTGGTAGACGTTGTCCTCGGTCGGCGTCACGTAGTAGACGGCGTCGGCCTTGAAGCGGTGGATCAACCACAGGTGGATCAACGTCATGAGGCGCTTCTGGCGTAGCCGCTCGTCGAACGTGTTCTGGTCGCGCACCGTGAGGATGCTGCGGCCGTTGCGATCCTTGATCGGGTCGACCAGTACGTTGGCGAGCTTCTCCTCGTCGTCGCCCCGCTTGCCGTAGATGCCGAGTTCGAGCACCTCGCCGCCGGGCCGCAGCGGCCGGAACTGGATGCGGAACTTCTCGCCGAGTTCGTAGTACTCGCCCCACATCGCCAGCCAATCCTGCAGCAGCTTCTTGGGAACCTCGGTCTGCACCAGGTGCTGGTGCTGCGTCGACCCCTTGCCCATCGACTTCGTGGTCGCCGTCCGTCCCGACGACGCGGCCAGCGCGGCATCGCTGCGTGGGCCACCGACGAGGGTCTGCGGCGTCCGGTAGGGCGATTCGACCAGCCGCATCTTGCGCTGCAGACGGGCCAGGGCCAGCATGCCGTCCTGGCGCAGTGCGCCGGCGAACTCCTCGGCGGCGACGCCGTCGATCTGGTGACCGCCGTAGGTCATGAAGTTGAAGACGAACCCCATCTTCCCGATCTCCTCGGGGAAGGCGCGCATCTGATCGTCGCTCATGCCGGTGGTGTCCCAGTTGAACGAGGGGGACAGGTTGTAGGCCAGCATCTTGTCGGGGTAGACGCTGTGGACGGCGTCGGCGAACTGCCGGGCGTCCTCGAGGTCGGCGGTCTTGGTCTCCATCCACAGGATGTCGGCAAACGGTGCTGCCGCAAGCGATTTGGCGATGGCGTAGGGGATGCCGCCGCGCACCTGGTAGTAGCCCTCCGGCGTCTTCGCCCGCTCGCAGTCCCACGGGGCGTCGACGCCGAGTTCGCGCGCCTTCTCCCGGGCGGCGTACAGCGACGCCCGCTCGGCGAACCGCCGCCACTCCTTGGCGGTCATGTCGTGCGGTTCGCCCTCGCGCTCACGGAACTCGAGGAGTTCGCCGACCGCCTCGCCGTAGGTCTGCAGCCCGGCGTCGACCTGCCACACGTCGACGAACTGCGACTCCACGTCGTCGAACAGCTCGTCGACGGACCGCGCCGTCGGATCCTTCCGCCACGACGCCACCGCGTCGGACACCGTTTGCGCGACACCGTGCCGCTGCAGCCACGCGTCCGCCGCGGCGTATTCGCCGTCGGGCAACGCGTACAGCAGGTGTCCGTTCAGCTCGGTGAGCCCCGCGTCGTAGAAGCTGCGCACCATGGCCAGGAAGCACGACTTGTAGGGCGGGATCTTCAGATTGGTGACGCCCAGCAGGAACGGCTGGTCCCGCTCGTCGGCCCGGCTGTCGATCAGGCTGGCGGCCTCGGCGTCGGTGCGCGCCACGATGATGCCGGGCACGCGCATGATGTCGAGCTGGAACCGGGCGGTGTTGAGCCGCTTGATCTGTTCGTCGGACGGCACCAGGACCTTGCCGCCCTGATGGCCGCACTTCTTGGTGCCCGGACGCTGGTCCTCGATGTGGTAGCCGGGCACGCCGGCCTCGACGAATCGTCGAACCAGGTTGCGCACGTGCGGATCTCCGCCATGGCCGGTGTCGGCGTCGGCGATGATGAACGGTCGGTAGTCGACCGCAGGAGTGACGGCCCGTTCGGCTTCGGTCATCTTGAGGCGCAGATACTGCTGATTGCGGTCGGCGGTGAGCAGCGCACGCACCAGGCCTGCGGCCTCGTCGGGCACCTGGCTCAGTGGGTAGCTCGCGAGGTCGGGGCCCGGGTCCTCGTCCAGCGATCCCTTGGCCGACGTCGCCCAGCCGCCGAGGTAGATCCCCTCGATGCCCATCCGCTTGATGGTGACCGCCTGGCCCGGCGAATACGGACCGAACGTCGTGATGCTCTTCTTGGCGGCGAACAGTTCCCGGAGGCGGTCGTAGAACGCCGCGGCCGCTTCCCGCGCCACGGTGTAGTCGACCGGGATGGTGCCGCGCTGCTCGGCGACCTGGCGTGCGGAGTACAACCGGATGATGCCGTCGAAACGCGGTCCGTCGAAGTACTGCTGGGTGTCGTTCACGTCCTGCTCGATGGGGCCGTGAACCGGGACGTCCGCTTCGGTGATCGACATGGTGCGCTCCTCGCTGAGCATGGTCGTCGCTGATGTGCCAAGTGGTTCGAGTGTATGACCGCAGCGGTGGGCGGAGGATCGGTTTGCCGGGCGCGCTCGCGCTACCGCTCGCCGAGGCCCATCATCTCGGTGACGTGGTGGTCGCGGCCCGCGAGGTAGCCACCGTCGACCGCGATGGCCTGACCGCTGACGAACGAGGCGTCCCCCGAAACGAGGAAGGCCGCGACGGCTGCCACCTCCTCGGCGCGGCCGAACCGGCGCAGCTTGTGTTCGTGACGCAAGCCCTCGCGGGCCTGCTCCATCCCCGGCAGACCGACCACCGAGTCGAACAGCGGGGTCTCGATGAACCCGGGACAGATGGCGTTGGCGCGGATGCCGCTCGGCCCGTAGTCGATGGCGGTGTTCTTGGTGAGCAGCACGACACCGCCCTTGGACGCGTTGTACGAGCTGCCACCCGCCGTGCCCTCGAGCCCCTCGATGCTCGACAGGTTCACGATGGCGCCGCGTTCGCCGTCGACGCGATCCTGCTCGAGCATCTGGAGCAGCGCGGCGCGGGTCACGACGAACGTGCCCTTGAGGTTGACGTCGACCACCCGGTCCCACTCCTCGTCGGGCAGCAGGTGCACGGGGCCACCGCCGGCGACTCCCGCGGAGTGCACCACGCCGTCGAGTCGGCCCGCTGCTGCGACGACGTCGGCCACCGCGGCGCCGATGGCCGCGGCGTCGAGCACGTCGGCACGCCGGTAGCCGAATCCCGCGCCGCCGAGCCCCGCGGGTGCGTCGGCTGCGAGGTCCACCCCGACGACCTTCGCGCCCTCGGCCAGCAGCCTTTCGACGGTGGCCGCGCCGATGCCCGAGGCCGCTCCGGTGACCAGGACGCCCTTGTCCCTCAACCCATTCATGTTCTGCTTCTCTCAGCCGCGATTTCGCGGAATCTAACACTGGCTATCGTC
>JAQSXQ010000320.1 GCA_029256565.1 Mycobacterium sp. | reverse complement strand
TGGCAGCTCCCGGTGAAGTGCTGGTGTCCTCGACGGTCCGCGAGATCGTCGCGGGCTCGCTGCGCACGTTCACCTCACGCGGCGTGCACGACCTCAAGGGCGTGCCGGGGCCGTGGCACCTCTACTCGCTGTAGACCCGAGGATGCGTCAGGCCGTGGCCGCACAGTCGGTGCACGAGAACCGGCGCCGGTAGTCCGACGGCGTCACGCCGATGATGCGCCGGAAGTGATGGCGCAGCAGCGTGGCGGTGCCGAACCCGGACCGGTCCGCGACCTGGTCGATGTCCAGGTCGGTCTCCTCGAGAAGCCTGCGGGCGTAGAGCACGCGCTGGTCGGTCACCCACTGCATCGGCGTGCGACCGGTCTCCTCGACGAAGCGCCGCGCGAACGTCCGCGCCGACATGCTCGCCCGCTTGGCCAGCGTGTTGACGGTGTGCGGCTTCTCGAGGTTGGACAGGATCCAATCGAGATGGGGCGCAAAGCCTTCCGAGCACCGCACCGGGATCGGCTGGTCGATGTACTGGCGTTGGCCGCCGTCGCGGTGCGGCGGGACGACCATCCGGCGCGCGATCACGTTGGTGACCTCACTGCCCAGTTCGCGGCGCACCAGGTGCAGGCAGGCGTCGATGCCCGCCGCCGTGCCCGCGCTGGTGATCAGGTTGCCGTCGTCGACGTAGAGGACGTTGCGGTCGACCTTCGCCGTCGGGTACATGGCGGCCAGTTCGTCGGCATGCATCCAGTGCGTCGTGCAGGCCCGCCCGTCGAGCAGCCCGGCCGCGCCCGCCACGAAGGCACCCGAGCAGACGGTGAGGATGATCGAACCGGACTCCGCGGCCTGGCGGATGGCGGCGAGCGCTTCCTCCGGGTAGGTCCCGCCCGAGATGGCGGGGATCGCGACGAGGTCGGCGCCGACGAGGTCGTCGTAGCCGTGGTCTGGGGTGAGCCAGGCACCGACCGACGTCCGCAGCGGCTTGCCCGGTTCGGGTCCGCAGATCTTGAAGTCGAAGTTCGGCACGCCCTCGGCGGAGCGGTCGATGCCGAACACCTCGCACAGGACGCCGAACTCGAAGACGGCCAACCCGTCGAGCACCAGAGCTGAGACGGTCTTGATCATGGCAGTATCTTATCCTCCTCAGTCAGTTCTGCCACTGTTGGCGGGATCTAAAAGGTCGAACAATTGCTGCCATGGACATCTTGCTCACCTTCCTCATCCTCTCCGCACCGTTCGCCGTGGCGGCCCTACTGAGCTGGTCGTCGCACCGCGGTCAGCCGGTCCGGACCTACTACGACGGCGTCGCCGACGACCCCGACTTCTACCGCATCCAGCACGACGCCGATGCCGCCCGCACCCGCTTCGAGCAGAGCCCGGCCTGGCCGGCGTCAGGCGCCTCCGGCGAACGTCGATAGGAACGCGAGCACCGCGTGGCGGTATTCCTCCGGTGCATCGTCGTGCACCAGGTGACCGGCGCCCGGCACCTCCAAATGGGTTGTCCCGGAACCGGTCTCGTGCATACGACGCATCTGACCGGGCGGAGTCACCGAATTGCCCGCCTCGATGAGCAGCGTCGGCGCCCGCACCGCGTGCCACTGCGTCCAGTAGTCGCGGGTGCCCCACTCCGCCGCGATCTCGACCCAGCGCTCGGTGCGGCCGTGCAGCCGCCACCCGCTCGGTGTGCGGTCGAACGCCTCGGCGAAGTAGCGCCCCGCGACGTCACCGAACGCGTCGAGGATCTGCCGGTGCGACGTGAACTCCTCCGGCAGTGCGTACACCCACGGCTCCCACGGTCCCGTCGTACGCCCGCGGAAGTCCGGCGCCATGTCCTCCACGACCAGGGCGCGCACCAGGTCGGGGCGCTCGGCGGCCAGGCACCACGAGTGCAGGCCGCCCATGGAGTGACCGACCAGCGTCACGGGCCGACCGAGCGAGACCACCGCGTCGCCGAGATCGGCGACGAACCGCTCGGTGCTGATCGGCTCCGAGTCCTCGACGTCACGGCCGCGGTGCCAGGGCGCGTCGTAGGTGTAGACCCGAGCGACGTCGGTCAGCCACGGGATCTGACGCGACCAGGTGCTCCCCCGCCCCATCAGACCGTGCACCAGCACCACCGGCTCGCCCCGACCGCCCCGCTCGGTCAGCAGTTGGGTCCGCATGGGCTAATACTGCCCCGGCACCGGGGGCGGTAGCCTGATGCCCATGCCCGTGGTGAAGATCAACGCGATCGAAGTTCCGCCGGACGCCGGCCCCGAGTTGGAGAAGCGCTTCGCGAACCGCGCCCACGCCGTCGACGGCCAGCCCGGTTTCCTCGGCTTTCAGCTGCTCCGCCCGGTCAAGGGCGAGGACCGCTACTTCGTCGTCACGCAGTGGGAGTCCGAAGAGGCATTCCAGGCCTGGGCCAGCGGCCCCGCCGTCGAAGCCCACGCCGGCCAGCGCGCGAACCCCGTCGCCACCGGTGCGTCACTGCTCGAGTTCGAGGTCGTGCTCGACGTCCAACGGTCGGGAGAGTAGCGACATGGGAATCGATGTCACGAGGACTGGCCCCAAGGCGTAACGCAGGCCGGATGCGACACCGGGTGGTCGGAGCGACGATCGCCGCGATGCTGGTCGCAATCCTGGCCTGCGGATGCGCTCCCACCGGTCCGGCTCCCGCCGAGGCCGCGTACGGGACTCGGATCGACACGAACACCCCGCAGGGGCTGCGCGCCAAGCAGCTCGTCGACATGATCAACTCGGACTGGCCCATCGGTACCGTCACCGTCGCTACCCTCGCCAGCCCGGAGCTGATCGAGCCCGTCGCCGGTGCCATGGACCGCCTGTGGGCGGACCGGCCGATCACCGTCACCGGCATCGAGGTCGGCGCCGGGTCGGCCACCCTGCACCTGCGGACGTCCTACCAGGTGGCCCAGGACGTCAAGCTGCGCACCAACGACGCCGGCCTGGTCGACCGCTTCGCCATGACGCTGGTCAAGCCGCAGATCAAGCAGTGGTCGGACGTCGACGCCGAGATCACCAAGTCGGGCGCCCGCTACTCGTACGCCGCGTCGAAGGTGTCCAGCGGCAAGTGCACCAAGGTCATGGGCACCAACGTCGACGAGTCGCTGCCGCTGGCCTCGATCTTCAAGCTGTACGTGCTGCTCGCGGTCAGCGAGGCGGTCAACGCCCGCACGCTCACCTGGGACGAGCAGTTGGTCATCACCAAGGAGGCCAAGGTCGTCGGCTCCGCCGGTTTCGACGACCTGCCGCCGGGGGCCAGCGTGTCCGTCCGCGACGCCGCGCAGGAGATGATCTCGGCCAGCGACAACATGGCCACCGACATGCTGATCGCACGCCTTGGGCCGGGCGCGGTGGAACGCGCGCTGGCCACGGCGGGCCACCACGACCCGGCGGCGATGACGCCGTTCCCCACCGCGCACGAGATGTTCTCCGTCGGCTGGGGCAAGCCGGACGTTCGCGAGGAGTGGAAGCAGGCGTCGCCGCAGCGCCGCGCGGAACTGCTGCACCAGACCAACGTCCTGCCGTACGAGCCCGATCCGGAACGCACCCGCACGCCGGCATCGCCCTACGGGGCGGAGTGGTACGGCACCGCGATGGACGTCTGCCGCGTGCACGCAGCGCTGCAGGCCTCCGCCGTCGGCCCCGCCGCACCGGTCCGCGCGATCCTGTCGGCCACCCCCGGCATCGAACTCGACCCGAAGACCTGGACCTACATCGCCTCCAAGGGCGGCAACCTGCCGGGTGACCTGACGTTCAGCTGGTACGCCACCGATCGCACCGGACAGGGCTGGGTGGTCAGCTTCCAGCTCAACTGGCCCGCCTACCGCAGTCAGATCGCCGCCGGGTGGCTGCTGTCGATCGCGACCCAGGCGTTCGGCCTGATCGCGGTGGGACCGCCTAACCGGTAGAGCGCAGCGTCCACGCCTGACCGCGCAGGTGCATCACGGTCCTGCTCGCGGGTGCCACGTCCACGCGCCAGAACGACCTCGGCGGCGCGTCGAGGGCGACCAGGACGGCAGCCCGGATCACGGCGGGATGCGTGACCGCGGCCAGCCTTCCCCTCCGAGCC